>DATJSB010000107.1:0-25974 GCA_035504315.1 Occallatibacter sp. | reverse complement strand
GCACGGCGTTCTCTATACCGAGATCGATGTGGATGCCAATCCGGCAGCGTCGGATGAAGTGATTCGCCACGTGGGCAAGCGCGCAATTCCGCAAATGGTAATTGACGGGGAGTGGTTCCAGCCCTACCGGCCGGGGCGCGGACTGCTGATTGATGAACTGCGTAAGCGGCTGGGGATTGGACGCTGAGCGCGCGTGAGACATGAATCCGTGAGCCGTGATTCGTGGACCGTGCATCGTGACGAACCACGACTCACGAACCACGACCCTCGAAACACGAAGAAGTTTTCTAAAGGAGCCTGCGGTTGATCGAACGTTATACGCGCCCAGCCATGGGCCGCATCTGGACCGATGAGAACAAGTACCGCTGCTGGTTGCAGGTGGAAGCAGCGGCCAGCACGGTGCTGGCAGAAGACGGGATAATCCCCGCGGCCGCAGCCGCAGCCATTGCCGAAAAGGCGACAGTGAGTGCATCGCGCGTGGCCGAGATCGAGGCCGAAGTAAAGCACGACGTGATTGCCTTCACCACCGCGGTTGCAGAGAGCCTGAAAGCGGAGGGGCTGGACGCCGAGTCAAGATGGCTGCACTACGGGCTCACTTCGAATGACATTGTCGATACTGCTCAAGCGCTCCAGGTCAAAGAGGCTTCGGCGCTCATCCGTACCGGGCTTCAAGCGCTGCTCGCGGTTTTGAAGCGGCGCGCGCTTGAGTTCAAACACACGCCCACCATCGGGCGCACCCACGGCATTCACGCCGAACCCACCACCTTCGGCCTCAAGCTGCTCAACTGGTACGCCGAAATCGAGCGCAACCTCGCGCGTTTCGACCGAGCCGCCGAGGACATGCGCGTCGGCAAGCTATCAGGCGCGGTTGGAACTTTCGGCCATCTCAGTCCAATACAGGAAGAAAAAGTCTGCGCGCGGCTGGGGCTGAAACCGGCGCCGGTTGCCACGCAGGTCATCCAGCGCGACCGCCATGCAGCCTACATTGCCACGCTGGCCATCATGGGCAGCACGCTCGACAAGTTTGCGGTTGAGGTTCGGCACCTGCAGCGCACCGAGGTGCGTGAGGCGCAGGAGTATTTTTCAGAGAAACAAAAAGGCTCGTCGGCGATGCCGCACAAGAAGAACCCCATCACTTCAGAACAAATCAGCGGGTTGGCGCGCGTCCTGCGCGGCAACGCCCAGGCGGCGCTTGAAGACATTGCTCTCTGGCACGAGCGCGATATCTCCCATTCGTCGGTCGAGCGCGTAATCTTCCCAGACTCAACCATCCTGGTGGATTATCTGCTGGCCAAGACGACCGATCTGATCGATCGGCTGCTGGTCTACCCCGAGCGGATGAAGAAGAATCTCGAATCTACGGGAGGGCTGATCTTCTCTGGCCAGTTGTTGCTCGATCTGGCCGAAGCCGGCATGTTGCGCGAAGACGCCTATCGATTGGTTCAGTCGCATGCCATGCGGGCGTGGAAAGAGGATTTGAACTTCCGTGAAGAGGTAGCCCACGATCCGCAGATTGCCGCGCTTCTGTCGCCGGAGAAGCTAGAAAAAACCTTCGACTACACGCGCCAGTTGGGCAATGTGGATGCGATCTTTGAGAGGGTGCTCGGAGATTAAGTCCGCGATGACGACTTGGCAGATCATTCGATGGTGGGAGATTCGCCGGCTGCTTTACAATGCGATTCTGTTTGCCATTGGGATCGCATCCATCATCGCTATGGAATTCCTGATGGGCCGGGTGATTCCAGTAGGCGAAGACGCGATTGAGCCCTTCGCTCTGGCTCTCGGCGTGGTTATTTACGGCATCGTGGCGAATCTCTGTTACACGTCGGGCTGGATTGTGGAGCTCGCGGGGCGAAAAGCGGATGGAACCTCTGCAAGATCGCAGGCCAGGAAACATTTCTTGCTCGGACTGTGGTTTTCAAGTCTGCTGACGAGTGCACCGCTCTGGTTTGGCCTTGTTTTTTGGCTGTCGCACAGGAGCCATTAGGCTGCTCGTCAGGTTCGGTCGCCCCTACGGGGCTCTACCCCGTTAGGACGGCCGACCCAGGATTCCGCTCCGCTGCATCCTGGGCTAACATCTGTCGCTCCCTACGGAGCCCTTTGCGCGCGGGCGATGTTGTGGCGGACTTCAATCTCGACAACGATCTGCGTAATGATTATCGCCGCAACCGTGATCCAGAAAAGCGCCCAGCCGGGATGGGCCGGGGAGACGATTCTGCCGAACCCGAGCAGCCAGCCGCCCGTGCCAACGGCAGTCCCGACCGCAGTAGCCCACCAGGTCGATCGCTTGACCATGGGGTGCTCCCTCCGCTGAGTGGTACGGGGATTATAGGCCGATGGTTCCCGATGGGCGATGAATCGGCAGGCGGCGCAGCTTGGTGAGCGGCAGCGGGTTAGTTTAGGATGCCGCACGAGGGAAGATTTCCCGCGCCGTCCCTACGGGACTGGGATTTTTGCTGGATGCCTACCCCACGCTGAAGCGCGGGGCTAACAAACGCTGCGCCTACGGCGCGACGTGTTGCACGGAGGCTGAATTAAGTTGCGCTGGAGGCTTGAGCTAATTTGCTCGCAAATGCCAGTGGCGTGATTTTCCGAGGTGAATGCTGCATGGGGCTGGAGAGCATATGGCCATGAGCCAGATTCCTGACGAGGCGGCGGAGCGGGTGCTGGACACCATCCGCGAGGTTATCGAAATGGATGCGGACGGCCGGCAGGCCGAGGCCGAGGCCTTCTTCAGGCCGCTGGTCGAAGAGTTTCCGCAGACCTCGCTGGTGCACAGCTACATGTGCTGGATTCTGTCTCGCGCCGGCAAGCATCGCGAGGCGATTGAGCACGGGCGCGTGGGGGTATGGCTCCAGCCGGAGTCGGAACTCTCGTCGGTGATGCTCTTCAGGGCGCTGTGGGGCGCGGGCGAGCATGCGCTGGCATTCGAGGAGATGAAACGGCTGGAGACGTATGGGCACTCCGAGGAATACGCGCGCATGATGCAGGAGTGGAACGAGGGCGTGAAGGACGATGCCGCGAGCGAGCCAATTCAATAAAAGGGTCAATAAGACCAGCGAGCCGGCGCGCGGCGCGCGGCTGACTTTAGCCATGACCGGTGCGTCTGGGGCGATCCTGGCACGTGAGGCTCTGCGCGCGCTCGAGGCCGACAGCCGCGTAGAGCGGGTGCATTTTGTGGCCAGTGAGAACTCGCTGCGCGTACTGGCGGAAGAGCTGGGAATCAGCGGCCGCACGCAGTGCCTCGAAAAGCTGCTGGGCGCAAAGCCAACCAGGACGGTGCAGCTTTCCGACTCCGATATCGGCGCTGGCATCGCCAGCGGCAGCCATCCATCGCAGGGAATGATCGTGCTGCCGTGCTCCATGGGAACGCTTGCGGCGATTGCGCTGGGCCTCGCCGACTCGCTGATTGCGCGCGCCGCCGATGTGACGCTCAAGGAACGGCGGCCGCTGATTCTGTGCGTGCGTGAGACGCCGTTCAACCGCATTCACCTGCGCAATATGACTCTGGTCGCAGAGGCCGGCGCAACCATCTTTCCCTGCATTCCGGCGTTCTACAATATGCCGCAGGATTCGGAAGAGATGGCGCGCCAGTTTGCCTATCGCGTGCTGGCGGAAGAGCTGGGAATCAGCGGCCGCACCCAGTGCCTCGAAAAGTTGCTGGGCGCAAAGCCAACCAGGACGGTGCTGCTTTCTGACTCCGATATCGGCGCGGCCATCGCCAGCGGCAGCCATCCGTCGCACGGCATGATCGTGCTGCCGTGTTCCATGGGAACGCTTGCGAGAATTGCGCTGGGCCTCGCCGACTCGCTGATTGCGCGCGCCGCCGATGTGACGCTCAAGGAGCGGCGGCCGCTGATTCTGTGCGTACGCGAGACGCCCTTCAACCGCATTCACCTGCGCAATATGACGCTGGCCGCCGAGGCCGGCGCCACGATCTTCCCGTGCATTCCGGCGTTCTACAATCAGCCGCAGGATTCGGAAGAGATGGCGCGCCAGTTTGCCTATCGCGTGCTGGCGCATATCGGCTTGCCGCAGAAGCACGCCTACATCTGGAAGCCGGAACAGTAATCCTTGTTCAAGGCCCTCGTCCCACAAATCACGACTCACGAACTGCTTGACACTCACGCCGCTACCCCTTGATACTGCCAACTATGCTGAACTCGCAGCAACACGGAACCGAGGTCATGGCCATGTGCATGTGTATGGCGATGGGACCCGTCCGTGGGGCTCGTGAACGGCACTTGCGCTAGGCGCAACCGATTCCTGAAGTCAAACGGCCCGGTCCCGGCGAAGGATGCGGGCCGTTCCTGTTTGGGCGCGCCGTGTCACCAATCATTTCGCGGCACTGCCCCGCACAATTCAGTTTTTTTGAAGGAGATCACGATGTCTGAATCCAAGCAGCAGCTTGCCACTCTCGCCGTGCACGCGGGCCAGGTGGCCGACCCCACCACCGGCTCCCGCGCGGTGCCGATTTACCAGACCACGTCCTATGTTTTCCACGATGCCGACCATGCGGCGCGTCTGTTTGCGCTGCAGGAATTCGGCAACATCTACACGCGCATCATGAACCCCACCACCGACGTGTTTGAAAAGCGCGTGGCGGCGCTCGAGGGTGGCGCGGCGGCGCTGGCGACTTCATCAGGCCAGGCGGCCGAGACGCTGACGGTCACTACGCTCGCCAAGGCCGGAGAGGAGATCATCTCGACAACCTCTCTCTACGGAGGAACCTACAACCTCTTCCACTACACGCTGCCGCGGCTGGGCATCGTGGTCAAGTTTGTTGACGCCGACGATTTCGACGGCCTGCGCGCGCTCATCAATGACAAGACGCGCGCCATTTACACCGAGACGCTGGGCAACCCCAAGCTCGACATTGCGGACGTTGAACGGCTGGCCACGATTGCTCACGAGCACCGGTTGCCGCTGATCATCGACAACACTTGTGCTTCGCCGGCGCTTTTACGGCCCATCGAGTGGGGCGCCGACATTGTGGTGAACTCTGCCACTAAATTTCTAGGCGGGCACGGCACCGCCATCGGAGGCGTGATTGTTGATGCGGGCAAGTTCGACTGGGCCGCGTCGGGGCGGTTCAGCGAGTTCATCGAGCCCGATCCCTCGTATCACGGCCTCTCGTACGTGCAGGCGTTTGGCCCGCTGGCGTTTATTTTGAAGGCGCGCGTCCAGGGCTTGCGCGATACCGGCGCGGCGCTCTCGCCGTTCAATGCCTTCCTGCTGCTGCAGGGCATTGAGACCCTCCACCTGCGCATGGAGCGGCACTCGCAGAACGCTCTGGCCGTGGCCAGGCATCTCAGCGAACACCCGGGCGTCGAATGGGTGAACTATCCGGGCCTCGAGTCGAGCGACTACCATGAGCGGGCAAAAAAGTATCTGCCCAACGGCGCAAGCTCGCTGGTGACTTTCGGCATCAGGGCTGGTACTTCGGGCAGCGGATACGACGCCGGCAAAAAGCTGATCGACACGTTGAAGCTTTTCTCGCTGCTGGCGAATATCGGCGACGCCAAGTCTCTGGTGATTCATCCCGCTTCGACCACTCATCAGCAGTTGTCAGAAGCGGAGCAGGCATCGACGGGCGTGACTCCGGGGATGGTAAGGCTCTCCGTAGGCATCGAAGACATTCGCGACATCGTTGCCGACCTCGATCAGGCCATCGAAGTTGCCAACGGGCACGCCTTTGCGGGGACAGCCGCGGTGATTGCGGCAAAATGATAAGGGCTGCGATGAGGGATCAGCGATCAGGAGCCTTCCTGGCGTGGGCTTTTGCTTGCTCCGCAAACTCCGCTTGTAACTTGTAAGCTAAAAGCTAAGGAAGATATGACCACCGACTCATTCAATCGCAGCGGCGCTTCGCCGCCACAAATCACGATTGCGCCCACCTACGAAGGCGACTTTGTGCTCAAGGAGCCATTGGAGCTGGAATGCGGGCGCTCGCTGGATTGTCCCACGCTGCATTATGCCGTTTACGGCCGGCTCAATGCCGCCAGGGATAACGCCGTATTGGTTTGCCACGCGCTTTCCGGTTCGGCTCTGGTGGGGCAGTGGTGGCCTGAGGTCATGGCCCCGGGCGCAGTGCTCTCTCTGGAGCACGACTTTGTCATCTGTATCAACCTGCTGGGCTCCTGTTACGGGTCCACCGGGCCAGGCTCGGTGAATCCTGAGACGGGCGAGCCCTACGGCCCCGATTTTCCCCTCGTTTCAATTCGCGACAATGCGCGTGCGCAGGCGCAGTTGCTCGATTCGCTCGGCATCCGCAGGCTGCGGCTTACGCTGGGCGGCTCCATCGGCGGCATGCAGGCGCTGGAGTGGTGCATCCTTTTTCCCGAGCGCGTCGAGCGGGCGCTGATTATCGGCGTGGCGCCGCTGGGAGCGATGGGGCTGGCGCTCAACCATTTGCAGCGGGCGGCGATCGAACAGGACCCCGAGTGGGAAGGCGGCCGGTATCTGCCCCAAAAGCCTCCGCGGCGGGGACTCGCGCTGGCGCGCCAGATCGGCATGATCAGCTACAAATCTGCTCCGCTTCTCGAGGAGCGGTACGGCCGCAACCCCAATCGCAACGGCGAGGACCCATGGCTTGAGGACCGCTGTGGCGGCCTGATCGGCGGACGGTTCGACGTGGCCGGCTACCTCGACGAGCAGGGAAGACGGTTTGTGGATCGGTTCGAGGCCAACTCCTACCTTTCGATCATGAGGATGATGGATACCTGGGATCCCTTGCGCGGCTTCGATTCGTCGAAAGAGGCGTTCGGGCGGATCAAGGCAAGGCTTAGCTTTGTAGGCATCAGCACTGACTGGCTGTTTCCGGCCGACGATGTTCGGCGTTTTGCCGAGGCAGTGCGCGCCGCCGGCGCAAATGCCGATTACCGCGAGATGGAGAGCTCGCACGGACACGATGCCTTTCTGGCCGAACAGGCGGAACTGGTGCAGCTGCTGCAATAGTGGGCAGTCTGCGACGTCCGGCCGACAAATCTTCAGCCGACAGATCCTCATCGGTTGAACAGCGGTCTCGAGAAAGGAATCCCGCCGGAGCGGCGCCGGGAAACCGGAGAGATGAACCTCCGTGATGGGTATCTCACTTTTTTCCCGGGAGTTTGCTTGTCAGGGGCTGTTGAGGTTTTTATAATCCTTCCAATACTGCCTCGGATGCCGTGGTATTGTAGTAACCGTCGCCGCGGCGCCAAACCGCCGCTGAGAGCGGATGTGATTTCCAAGAGAAATCGAGTAATATTTGATCGCCATTTCATCAATTCCCAGGAGCACTGAATGAAGAAGTTTGTCTTTGCATCCGCGATGGCACTGGCTGCCATCTGCCTTGCTCTCGCGCCCCAGGTGCCAGCGCAGACACCAGCATCTGACGCGGGGCAGGTCAGCCTCCCCGCCGACCAATACAACGCCTATCAAACCGCCATTACTCAGACCGATCCCGCGGCTGAGGCCGCGGCGCTCGAAAACTTCCTCACCACCTATCCGCAGACGCAGATCAAGAAGACCGTTCTGGATTCCTTGATTGATGTTTACCAAAAGGCGAGAAATCCCGCCAAGGCGCTGGATGCCGCCACCAGGTTGCTGCAACTCGACCCGACGAATCCGAAGGCGATCCTGGTCTCGGTTTATTTTGATGTGGCCGATTGCAAGAAGGCGGTCGACCCGCAAACCGGCGAGCTGAAGGACCCCCAGCCCTGCGACAACGCCGCCATTCTCGCTCAAAAAGGTCTCACCATCAGCAAGCCTGCTGACATCGACGATCCAACCTGGAAGAGCTTCACCACCGCGGGCTACCCGGTCTTCCACTCGGCGATTGCCCTCGACGATGTTCTGTCGAAAAAGGACTACGCAAGCGCGGTGGACGAATACACCAAGGAACTGATGCTGTATTCGCCGGAACAGACCCAGGCTGGACCCGGCCTGGTGGACACGCTGAGCCTGGCTGAGGCGCTGGCCAAGCCCAGCCCCAAGAAGGACTGGGTGAAGGCCGTTTGGTTCTATGCCCGCGCCTACGACTATGCTCCCGCACCCTACAAGCCGCAGATCGAGCCCAAGCTCGATTACTGGTACAAGCGCTATCACGGCACGCTCGACGGCGAAACTGCCATTAAACAGCAGATCGATGCCATCAAGGCCAAGGCGCAATCCTCTCTGTTTCCCCCTTCGGACTTTACTATCGCCCCGGCGCCGACCCCGGCAGATCTTGCCCACCACGCTTACACCAGCGGCGACCCGAAACTGCTGAGCCTCGAGGATAAGGAGTACATTCTGGCCAACGGCGTTGACGCGGATGCCAACGGTCTGTGGGCCCTGCTGAAAGGCCAGCAGACTCCGGTTCCGGGAGTTGTGATCACCGCGCAGGCCACGGTGCTTAAGGTAACCGTAACCACCACCGCTTCAGCCAAACCGAAAGACTACGTGGTCAAGCTCACCACCCCGGCCGATTGTGACAAAGTGCCGGAAGCACCGAGCGAACTGAAGGTGAAGGAAGCTCAGGAATACATCCTGGCGAACGGCGTAAAGGCTGATACCGATGCAATTGATGCGCTCACCGAATCACCGGCGCATATTCACAAGCTCGAAGTCGTCCCCGCGGTGGCGGCCATCAATGTCGCCGTCACGCAGGACGCCAAGGACAATAAGACGGCCGACTTCATCGTGGATATGAAGGATCCTGCGTCGTGCAAGGATGTTCCCCCAGTCGGAGCGACACTTGGACTGCAGCCGTCGGCCACAGAGCTCGACGCGACTTACAGCACCTTCTCAAAAGTTCCTGCGGCAAACGGCAGAGACGCTTCGGCTCAGATCGTGTTGAGCGACGGCTTCCTGCAGCTTGAAAAGAAGGCGCCCGTGCACGCAAAACCGAGCCCGGCGCATCGCGCCGGAGAGCACCGTCCCGGCGTATAACTTCGCGCAACTCCTGGGTAGAAATGAAGGGCAGCTTATCGGGCTGCCCTTCTTTTTTAAATGTTTGCCTGTTTCGCCAGTTGAACCAGGCGGGTTTGCCGATTGCCAGGCTTGCGCTGCCACCGCCGTGATCTCCCTCCAGACCCCATTCTTCTGGCCGGCGAAGTGGTAGTCTAAACCCAGAATGGAGCGATCAAAGTACCTGCCGCTTCTGGCGTTTCTGGCGTTAGCTTCCCCGCTTTGTCTTGCGCAGGATACGCAGGGCGAACCAGCGTCACCGTCGCCTTACAAAGAAAAACCCGTACCCGCCTTGAAGGAACCGGCCCCGTTTCCGATCGCCCCCTCGCCGCTTGCCAAGAGGCTGACCATCGAGGTGCGCACGCCCGACCAGATGACGGAGCAGGATCGTCTGCTCGAGGCAGACGCCGAATCGTCGATCGCCGAGCGCGCCGGCTTTGCTGACCTCGAGTTCAACGCCGGCAAATGGAGTTACCGGCAGCTCGTTTGCCCTGATTTTCCCAACCACTTGTTTTTGCGCTTCACACGCGACAACGGAGTGGGTGACCAGAGCGTCTTCTCGGCCTCCATCCCGCGCAACGCAGAAGGGCACGTCCGCATCATCCCCATCCTGAGGCGGAGCTACACGCTTTTTTCACCGGCGCCCATCAATGAGATCACCATTGCGTCGTTCAATCACATCCGCAACGAGGAGCAGGCTGAGAGCCCGCAGTCGTGGGTGGGAACCGCATTGTGCTATGCGGCGCTGGCCGGCGCCAACCCGGTAGCTGTGCCCGTAGGCGATACATCGATTCCGGGTGGATTTCCCGCGGCCTCGGCGCCCGAGCTTCAGGTTCCGCTCCAGGGGAGTGGGATCATCCCCTCCGATGAGGGCGAAATCATTGATCTGGCTGATGCCTCAGCCAAGCTGAAGCCGCTGGTGTGGACCATGATCTTCAACAAGAAGGGCCGCCTGTTGAAGGTGAAACGCCCGGTAGACGCGGTCAGTAAGCCAACCCCGGTTCCCACCGGCCCGCAGCCCGTCGAACGGCCTGTTCCTGGAATAATCGCCGCCAATTGAAATCGATTGAAATCGTTCGCCGTCCGTCGAGCGCCATTACTCGCCCAGCATGATGCGCTGGATGCGGCTGGCGCGGCCGGTTTCGGCATCGCACTCGACCAGCGCGGCGCACATCTTCGGATTTCCCTTGGCGGCTTCGAACTTACCCGGCATTCCCGTCAAAAACCTGTACAGAACCAGCTCCTTGTCGACGCCGATGATGCTGTCGTAAGGGCCGCTCATGCCCACGTCGGTCTGATAGGCGGTTCCACCCGGCAGTACGCGTTCATCGGCGGTGGGTACATGCGTGTGCGTGCCCAGAACGGCGGTGACGCGGCCGTCGAGATGCCAGCCCATGGCGACCTTCTCGCTGGTGGCCTCGGCGTGAAAATCAACCACTATGACTTTAGCCCGGACGCCGGCGAGCAACTCTTTGACCGCATTGAAAGGATCGTTGGTGCCGCTCATGAAGACGCGGCCCTGCAGATTGATGACCGCGTAGGGAATGCCACTCGCTGTCTCCCCTTCATAGACGCCGTATCCGGGCAATCCGGGCTGAAAATTCGCGGGGCGAAGCACGCGGCGCGCTCGCTCGTGGCTGTCAGCGGGAGCGGATTTGAGGTAGTCGACCAGTTCGCGCTTATCCCATACATGGTTGCCGGTGGTGAGCACGTCGGCGCCCCAGTCAAAAATCTCTTCGGCGATAGGAGGTGTGACTCCGAAGCCGCCGGCCGCGTTCTCCACATTGATGATGGTTAATTCGACATTGTGCGCCTCGCGCAGATGGCCCAAGTGTTCACGCACGATCCTGCGACCCGCGCTCCCAAAGATGTCGCCGACGAAAAGGATATTCAAATACCGCTCCTGGCTAGTAGCTTCTAGCCTCTAGCTAGAAACACGTTGTCCGACTGACCCCTACCACAAATCCGGGTGCTCCATCTCTGACACAGGTCTGGGTGCCCCATCCAAGCTTCGCTTGGGTGGGATAGCACGAACCTCAACCAGCAGGTTTTTCTGACCCCTGATCTTTGTTCTCTGTTCTCTGATCCCTGTTCCGCATCAGCGGAAACAGAATCACATCCCGAATCGACTTCGATCCCGTCAGCAGCATCACCAGCCGGTCAATTCCGATGCCTTCGCCGCCGGTAGGAGGCAGCCCGTAGGCCAGCGCGCGAACGTAGTCCTCGTCCATCTGGTGGGCCTCTTCGTCGCCGCGGGCGCGCTCGGCAAGCTGATCCTCGAAACGCTTCTTCTGCTCCACGGGATCGTTCAGCTCGCTGAATGCATTGCCCAGCTCGAAGCCGCCGGCGAATATCTCGAAGCGCTCCACGTGGTCCGGATCGTCGGGCTTCTGCTTGGAGAGCGGCGAGACAACCGTCGGGTAATCGTAGATGAAGGTTGGTTCGATGAGGCTAGGTTCGACAATGAGCTCGAAAAGGTGATAGATCACCCTCCCGAGCGGCGCGCCCTTCCTCAACTCCTCTGAGGCAGCCAAAAAACCAGCTTGAAAGCCGATTGCAAAACCGCGTCGGACCAGCTCTGGGGATGGGCCACTTTTGTTTGAGGTTTCGTTCTCGGGGATATTAGTCTCGCTTTCAGCATCAAGAGGCTCTGTTGCCTTATTCAGACAACTGAACGCAGCCGTCAGATGCTTTTCAAGCGACTCCGCGGAGACAAGCGTGTCGACCGTTGGAGGCGCACCCGCATCGTGGGGCCAATTCGCGACGATCGCCTCGCGCATCGTCAGTCGCTCGAATCTTCCGAAATCAATCGTGTTCCCGTTGAACTCAGCCACCGTCGTCCCATTCACCTCCAGCGCGACAA
The DNA here is from genome assembly GCA_035504315.1 of Occallatibacter sp. Classification (GTDB taxonomy): domain Bacteria; phylum Acidobacteriota; class Terriglobia; order Terriglobales; family Acidobacteriaceae; genus Telmatobacter. Next base: position 14,183 of record DATJSB010000107.1, on the reverse strand, counting down.
ACTTGAACAGCTCTTCGGTCAGGTCCATCAGGTCGTGGTAGTTGGCGTAGGCTTGGTAGAACTCCAGCATGGTGAACTCGGGATTGTGCTGCGTGCTCACCCCCTCGTTGCGAAAGTTGCGATTGATCTCGTAGACCCGGTCGAGCCCGCCCACCACCAGGCGCTTCAAATAAAGCTCGGGCGCGATGCGCAGAAACAGATCCATGTCCAGCGCATTGTGGTGAGTCGTGAACGGCCGCGCCGCTGCGCCGCCGGCGATCTGTTGCATCATCGGCGTTTCCACTTCAAGATAACCACGGCTGTCGAAAAATCGGCGGATGGCCCCCAGCACCTTGGCCCGCTTCACAAAAACCTCGCGGCTATCCAGGTTGGTAAAGAGATCCACGTAGCGTTGGCGGTAGCGCAGCTCAACGTCGGCCAGGCCGTGATACTTCTCGGGCAGCGAAAGCATGGCCTTGGCCAGAAACGTGAGCCCCTCGGCGTGCACAGAGAGTTCGCCTGTTTTGGTGCGAAACAGATAGCCTGCGACTCCAACATGGTCGCCCAGGTCAAGCAACTTGTAGAGAGCCCATCCCTGCTCGCCCACGGCATCGAGGCGCACGTAGACTTGCAGCTTCTTGCCTTCCTGCAGCAGGGTGGCAAACCCCGCCTTGCCCATCAGCCGGATGGCGATAATGCGCCCCGCCACGGCCACGGTGGTGCGATTCGCATCGAGCTCTTCGCCGCTGGCCGAATCCCACTTCTCACGCACCTCGGGAATGGTGTGCGTAAACGAGAACTGGTTGGGATAAGCGGCTTGCCCCAGCTTTTCGATCTCTTTCAGTTTTTCCCGTCGCAGAATGAAAAGATTCTGCTCAAACTCCGATTCAAACACTTGGATTTCCTTCGCTTTTGGTCGTTAAGGTCTATGTGCCAGTATAGCGGCTGGCGGGCTTGCACCCGGGAGCTTGCGCCCGCCTGCGCAACCGTGCACGCATCGGCGATAATCACCAGGGATGCCTTTCAATCGCCCCATTCCGGATTCGAACCCGCCGAAGAAGGGCTCTGCGCTGGTGGGCTCGATCGTCCAGGCCGAAAAAATGATCCAGGTGGCGCTGGTGCTGCCCTGTGCCGCCTTTATCGGCTGGCTGGGCGGAGCCTGGCTCGACAGCGTCTTTCACCAGAAGTGGATGGTAGCCGTGGGGATACTAGTGGGCTGTGCGGCCGGGCTCTCATATGTCATCAAATTCGCCCTGTCCGCTGAACGCAACGCGCGCCCTGACGGTAATTCTGCTATTCAATCAAAGGATAAGAACGAGTAGCCGGAAGATGCCTGAAGAAACCCACTCGATTGTGAATCTGACCGATGCCGATGTTTCCAACCTGCTCAAGCGGGCGGTGCGAAATACCGTGATTCTGGGAGTGATTCCTGCCCTTGCGGTAGGCATATCAACCGGCTGGCGAAACGCGGCCATGCTGCTCACCGGCGCGGCGATCTCGACCGCCAGCATCTGGGAATGGCGGCGCCTGATCCGGATCATCAGTGCCAAAATGGACAAAAAGCAGACCCCGCGGGGCGCAGCGCTGGCAGTCATCTTCTTCCTGCTCCGCCTTACGGTCTTCGGAGCAGCCATTTATGGTAGCCTAAAGTGTTTCCATGGTTCAGCCATCGCGCTCGGGTTCGGCCTGAGTCTGGCAGTCGTAACGCTGGGATGGGAAGCTCTCAAGTTGTTGAAAGATTAAGGGATCATACACTTGAATTGAAGGAATTGATCGTCCATGCCGGAGCTATTCGGGTTCACACACTTTGTTAATCATCTGCTCTTCGGAACCGAGCTTAAGCTCTATCAGGCAGTTGGCGTCAGCGCGACCGATGCTGGCCACAATGCCGTTACTATCAACTCAGCCTTTTCGCTGGAATTGCTGGTTGCGGCGATCCTCATGTTCTTCTTTCTGACCGTAAGGTTTTCGCTGTCCGTTGAAGCGCCTGGCTCAGCCCAGCAGGTTGCCGAAATCCTTCACGGGCAAATAGGAGACCTCGCTGACCAGGTCATTGGTCACGGGTATCAACGCTTCCAGGCATTCGTCACCACCATTGCCCTGTTCGTGCTTCTCAACAATCTGTTGGGATTGATTCCCGGCGTCATTACGCCTACCAGCAGGCCATCCGTTCCCCTCGGCATAGCCCTTCTCTCGTTCCTCTACTACAATTTCCACGGCATCCGCGAACAGGGGCCGGTGGGATATATGAAGCAGTTCGCGGGTCCAATCTGGTGGATGTCGTGGCTGCTGTTTCCCATCGAGCTTGTGTCGCACTTTGCGCGCATCATGTCCCTGACCATCCGGCTTTACGCGAACATGTTTGCCAGCGACTTGCTTACCTTGGTTTGGTTTTCTCTCATCCCATTAGCAGTTCCAGCCGTGTTTCTTGGGCTTCACTTCTTTGTTTCAGTCATTCAGGCATTCGTATTCATGCTTCTGTCAATGATCTATTTGGCACTGGCAGTTTCGCACGAGCACTAAAAGTGGCTTTCATCCGCTACCTGTTGGCCTTTGAATTCGATGTGCCGAGGCCCAGAACCTTCGAAGCGGTTGATTAAGTCTCTGCGCCGATGAAGGAGCTGAAAGCTAACGGCTGATAGCTGAGAGCAAATGGATTCCGCCGGAGAGCGCTTCCGCTCCGGCCGTAAACTGACAAGTGCGAGCGCGAAGCGCAGCTTGTCACCGACATCGGGCAATTCGCAAGCCTTAACCATCCACCGCAACTCAATCTCGCCGCTCAAGAATCTTTGCCGGACCTCCACGCGGCGCTTACAACGGAAACAAAAGATGGGAATCATCGACAAAGCGGTTGAAGCTATTCGAATCGTGCCACAGGCTGCGCATGCGCTGTACTTCGATGTATTCAGACAGGACCCCGACCACATAGCGCAAACGGCCCGAGCCTCGATCCGGGACGCGTGTTTCCTCACCGGCGCCGACCATAAGATCCGCGCGGTCGCGCTGGCCCAGTGGTTGTCAGAGTTCGCTACGCCGCCAAGCGCGTTGACCATGGCCTTCGCAGGAAATCAGAATAGTGATGTCGGCGCGGTTGGGAGCGCTGGGTACTTCCAGGCGCTGGCCGCCATTTGCGCGGCGACGAAACCAGAGCAGATCGTCGAATTCGGGACCTATCTGGGGGTCGGCACCGCTACCATGGCCCTGAATTGCGATGCGCAGATTCTTACGATCGACCTGCCGGATTCTGCCCAGGCGGACGAGATTGAGTCTCTGAATGTGACGGACCGGAATCTTGTGGGCTGCTCGAGAAATCGGGTAGGTTCCAGCTATCGCGGCAAGCCTTACGCCTCGCGAATCAAGGAACTGCGGTGCGATTCCAGGGTTCTGAACCTGGGTGAGCATATCGCCCAAGCGCAACTGTGCCTTGTGGATGGTGGCCATAGCTATGAGTGCGTTGCTGCGGATACAAAAAACGCTCTTCGCGTGATTGCACCCGGAGGCATTATCATTTGGGATGACTACTTCTGGCTCTATCCCGATGTGGTGAAGTTCCTCAACGAAATGGCCGAGGCCGGAACCTCTCTGGCGAAGATCAAGGGGACAAATCTGGTTGTGTACCGCCATCAGGCTGTCCAGCCACTCCGGTGAGAATCGGGAAAGAGATAGGAGCGTGGATGGCGGGCTTGGTCGCCCGGTTACACAAAAGGAATTCCGCCGGAGAGCGCTTCCGCTCCGGGCAAAACGGATAGGCCGCAAGCGTGAGGGGGCCAAAGACGGGTGCGGAGCCTGAACGCTCTTCAATCGTCGGCACGGTGAGCCTCAACCACCCACTGGCAGCCAATTCTTAGGGAAGCTGGAGAACTATGCGAAAACTTCAGTACGTGTTCATGGTGCTGATGGTGCTGTGTTTTGCCGTTCCGGTGTTTGCTGCCACCGGAGGGTCAGACGTCGTCACCTATGCGCCAATCGGAGCCGGTATCGGCATGGGAATCGCGGCCGGTCTTTGCGGAATGGGACAAGGCCGTGCGGTTGCCTCGGCTTGCGAGGCCCTGGCTCGTAATCCCGGCGCTCGCCCTGGTCTGTTCCTGTTCCTGGTATTGGGCCTGGCGCTCATCGAATCTCTCACCCTGTTTACCCTGCTGATTGTCGTTATCAAGACCTAAGCAATCACAAGAACAGAAAGAAAGCGGCCCTCGCCGAGTGCTTGGGCCGCTTTTGTTTTCTGCGTGCATTCAACGTTTGGCCTTACTTCAGCGCACCACCAGGGTCGCCCCGCAGCATCTCGATGCCCTGCTGGTAGCCCATCCCCAGCCGCACCGGCACAAACTGCGATTCGTCTTCGGTAGTGTCGAACACTCGGGTCTTGAAGACCACCCGGCCTCTCATCGCCATCTGGAAATGAACCGTCCGCCACTGATCGCCGCCCACGTCGGCCTGCTCGATCCTGATCCAGCCGCCCTTGTTCAGCCGCCCCAGAATGCCCCAGCCAAAATCTACGTCCGCTTCGAGATGCCCTTCAAGGCGCGTCACGCGTTCTTTCGTCCCATCAATCCAGATTTCGCCGCTCATTTCGGTCAGGATCTGGGTTTCAAGGTCGGGCGGAGTGAACCCCGGATTGGGTTTGAACGTAAACTTCTCGATTGTGCCGGTCGGCGAGTCCCCGGGCCCCGCGTACTCGTAGACAAAGGCATAGGGGAGCATACGGAGCACTTTGAGGACGCGGCCGGTATCGGTATCCTCAGACTGCTTGCGATGGCGCTGCGAGCCTGGATTCTGCGAGAGCGCATCGAGCCGCGCTTCCTCCTGCTGCTCAGCGGCGGCGGAAAGAGGCTTGTCAAAGACACTGGTCAGCCGGGCCACTTCACCCTCGCTGGTCTCGACGATCTGCTTGGTCGTGGTCAGGCGCGGGCTGATTTTGTGCAGAACGTAGCGCATGGGGTGGGTCGAGTCCTGCGCGGCCCGCAGTTCGTTGGCAAGCGTGCGATTCACCAGAGCCTGCGCTTCGGCGGGCGAAAGCGTGCCGGTCGCCGGCTGCCCTGCAGCCAGGTTAATGCCAGCCAGAAAACAAGAAAGCGGGATGAGCTTGAGCACAAACCTGCCGGCAGCGGGGGGAGCCGCGGTTCGGTTTTGAGACTGTCCCATTCCCCTATTAGACAATCAAGCCCCCGGATCGGATGCACCGCTTGAAGCATTAAGAGCGTGATGCTGCTATAGTTCGGGCAGGGACCACAATCGCGCGGGAACCGAGCGGCACGGTACGATTTCAGAAGGCAGTCGCGGGCAGGCTGCCGGAAAATACGAACTGGGCGCCCAGTAACATCCCGGCAGCGAGAAACCTGTGGCCAGGAGAAGGAAAACATCATGCCAGTGGAGAGTACTCCCGCACGCATCGGCAAAAGCGTGATTATTTGCGGCGAAGTGAAAGGCAGTGAGGATTTAATTGTCGACGGGCGCGTGGAAGGGACCGTTAACCTGTCCGAGAGCCGGCTTACGATTGGCCCCAACGCCAGCGTGGCAGCCGATCTATGCGCCAAAGACGTGCTGATCCTGGGCCATGTACAGGGAAATGTGGTTGCCAGCGGCCGCGTTGAGCTGCGTGCGGGATGCTCCATGGAGGGCGATATTCGCGCACTTCGCCTGGCGGTTGAAGACAACGCGGTCTTCCGCGGCAAAGTGGATCTGACCCAGGGTGCTGTCAAACAGCCCGAAAGCGCGAACGCGGCGTCGTAGTCCGGCGGCACCTTTTAAGCAGGAGCGCTGCGCGCGGTGGCCGCCCCAACGCAGAGGGTCAAAGATTGTTGAACTGGTTCGAGAAGAAGCAGAGCGGAGGCCCCGCTGCCTCCGCCAACACCCCGACTGGCCCCAAAGTGGCGCGCCACTCCGGGGGGTGGGGCGTGTTGCGCAAGCGGCTGCAGTCTGAGCCGGGATTGCGCGTGATTGACGTGGGCTTCACCTCCCCGACAAACATCAATTTTCTTACCGAATTGGGGCATAGCATCTTTCTGGCCGACCTGGTCCACGACGCCTGGGGCCAGGACTGGCAATCCGGGAAGGATGAAGAGGGAAACTCACTGTGGGATGTTGAAGGCTTCCTGAAACAAAGCCTGGACTTTGGCGGGCGCACCTTCGATGTGGTTCTGCTGTGGACTGCGCTCGATTATCTGCCTGAAGCTTTCGTTGATCCGGTAGTGATGCGTCTTTCTGACGCCATCAATCCCGGCGGCCAGGTGCTGGCATTTTTTCACACCCGCACCCACGGCGAAGGCACCGCGCATTGCCGATTCCACGTGACACCCACCGACGACGTCGAAATGCAGGTTGTGCCGACGGCGCCCATCCAGCGCGCATTCACCAATCGCAGCATTGAGAAGCTCTTCGCCGGCTGGTCCGGGCACCGCCAGTTCCTCGCCAAGGACAGCCTCTCCGAAGTCATCATGACGCGCTAAAAACAGGCAACGAGGGAGCAAGGGAACAAGCCGGCCTGACAAGCTGCGCAAGAACTCTCCGGAATACCGTCTTGTTTCAGGTCACGAGCGGGGAACCCGCTTAGTCGGCATTTCTCACAAACGGCGCGAAGGGCATATCCCCACCCCCTCCATATCCGATACCCCCGCCCCCTGCCAAAAGTCTCAAAATCTATTGTTTTCATTGCGATAGAGGGTAGACTTGGCGGCCAGGTCTATTGTTTTCAAGCGGTTAGGATCTGCTGGTCTGCCGAACTTCGGCCCCAAGAATCGCTGTCTGCATTCAGAATAGAACGGGCGGGGGAATAAAACGGCAAAAGGAGGGGCAATTTAAGTCGTTTTGAATAAGAGCGATAGGGGAGGAAGCCGGCAGCCTGGCGGTTGACCGCGAGTACATTTAGAGCGGCATTTGAAAAATGCGGGCTAGCCCCTGCGGAATCAACCGCTGCGAAATCTCTTCGTTCAACGAGTTTTTCTTGAAGCTCCAGCACCCGTCCTGGCGATCTTCCATTGCGATCAGCCGCTGAACGGCAGCCAGGGCTGCATTTCAAACTGCGGCGTTGAAGCGGGATTCCAGCTCGATTGGCCCAGGCGCGCCTCGATCTTGTATTCGCGGCGGATCGATTCGACCAGGTCGCCGATGCGCTTGCGGTACTCCGGAGAGACAAAAGCGCTCTTCTCGTATCGCCTCCGGTACGCCTCGGCTTGGCCGGGGAAGTGTTCGCGCACAAAGGCAAAAAATGTTGGCTGTGAGCAGGGCTTGAGAAAGAGAGCCCCCGCGAAGAAGAATTCCGCCCCCGCTCCGGCTGCGGCGCGGGCAACCGCTGTAATCGATGAGCGTGTGTCGGTGATTCCCGGCATGAGAGGCGAACAGTTCACGCCGGCTCGAATTCCGGCACGGCGAAGCTCGGCCAGTGCCGCGATGCGCAGATCGGGGCGGGGCGCGCGCGGTTCAAGTATTCGCGCCAGCTTCACGTTCATGGTGGTCACCGTGATGTGAACAGTGAGCGCGTGGCGTTCAGCGATCTGTCTGAACAGGTCGATGTCGCGCGTGATGAGCGTCGACTTCGAGACGATGCCGAGGCGAAAGCCGCTGCTGCGCGCAAACACCTCAAGCAGCGAGCGAGTGATGAGTTGCTTGCGCTCGATCGGCTGGTAGGGGTCGGTCGCCGTTCCGAGCGCAATATCGGTCCCGGGTTTGAGCTTCTTCAGTTCCTGCTCCAGCAGCCAGGCGGCGTTCTGCTTGAAGAAGATCTTGCGCTCGAACTCCTCGGGCGCGCGCAACTCCAGGAACTCGTGGGTATAACGGGCATAGCAGTAGCGGCAGCCGAACTCGCAGCCGCGGTAGGGGTTGATAGTGTGTGTGAAGGGCAGGCCGCGCCTCGAGACGGTCTTGCCCAGGATGGATTTTGAGGGCAGGGGGCGGTATTCGGTGAGGTGGCCGGCAGCGTAGAGCGGGGCTTCGGCAGCGGAGCGCGCCAGCGGGCCGGCTGGGGAGGACTGAAGGATGGGGAAGAGTGAATCAAGTTTCGCCATATATTCGCCTTTCCAAATACAGTAGCTCGGATCTCATTTCCGGTCAAGCAAGATAGGTGTAATGACATTGTCTATACGTCATGCTATTCTTACAATGAGAGGAGAAAGAATGCCAGCGATCGAGCCCAAAGCGAGCCGCAACACCCTTAATCTGCGCATAAAACCCGAGCTACGTGGCTTGATTGACCGTGCTGCCGAGCTTCAGGGCAAGAACCGGACGGATTTTGTGCTGAGCGCGGCACGCCAGGCGGCCGAAGAAACCTTGCTGAGCCGGACGGTGATCGTGATGGAGCCGAAGGCTTATGAGGAGTTCTTGGCGCGGCTCGATGCTGCCCCCAATCCGAACCCAAGGCTGCGCCGAACGCTTGAGAACGCTGCGCCATGGAAGAAGTAAGTGCGCTTTCTGCACCGGAGTTGCTCAAGGATCATCACGTTTTGGATGACTTCTGCTCCGGCGAACCATCGTTCGACGAGTGGCTGAGGCGGCGGGCACGAGCGAATCAGTTGAGCGGGGCGTCGCGCACATACGTCGTTTGCGAGCATGCGCGGGTCGTCGGCTATTACGCGCTTGCATCGGGCATAGTCACAGTTGAAAACGCCACTGGCCGCTTCCGGCGCAACATGCCGAATCCAGTTCCGGTTGTGGTGCTGGCCAGGCTGGCGGTCGATCAAAACTGGCAAGGGAAGGGTATTGGGCGGGCGCTTTTTCGTGATGCGGCCGAGCGCACGGTGAACGCTGCTGAAGTGATTGGCATACGCGGTATGATTGTCCACGCAATCTCAGAAGCGGCCAGAGATTTTTATCTTGCACTTGGCTTTGACCCGAGCCCACACGAACCTATGACATTGATGGTGACACTGGCCGACATTCGCGCGGCCCTTCACATCTGACCCCACGGAGGAATCCAATGGCAACATCCGCGACGACCCGCATTACCTGGCTGGGCCACGCTACGGTCCTTATTCAAACGCCCAACGGAACCAATGTTCTGGTCGACCCGTTTATCGAGCACAATCCTAAATACCCCAGGGGATTTGATCTGCCTTCGAAGCTTGACGCCATTCTTTTGACTCATGGCCACGGCGACCACATCGGCGATGCCGCGCCGGTGGCCAAACGGCATGGATCGAAGGTGGTGGCAATCTACGAACTGGCCGACTACATCGCCGGTCAAGGAGTAACTGAGACCGTGGGCATGAATCTGGGCGGGACCGTCACCATCAACGACGTGGCCGCCACCATGGTGGACGCGAAGCATTCCTCAGGCGCGCAGGACGACAAGGGAGTCCACTATGTGGGTGTGGCGGCCGGCTTCGTGATCTCGATTGCCGGTGGGCCGGTGCTCTACCACGCCGGCGATACCTGCGTCTTCGGCGATATGGCGCTGATTCACGACCTCTACAAGCCCACGGTCGCGATGCTTCCCATCGGTGGTCATTACACGATGGATCCTAAGGAAGCCGGCCTGGCAAGCCGCCTGCTCAAGCCCGAGGTAATCCTTCCCATTCACTGGGGAACCTTCCCGCCGCTGGTAGGAACCCCCGAGCAACTTGCCGCGCAGGTTGAGCCGGGGGTGAAGGTAGTGAGCTGGAAACCGGGAGATGTGTTTGAGGCGTGAGAAAGACGGGGAGCAAGGAAGCGAGGGAGCAAGGAAGCGAGGGAGCAGAACTTGATTGAATTATGACGCGCACAATGACCGCAAACGTAATCGACGAACTCTTCGCCAAAACCCTCATCGGCGAATACGATGACGACGCTCCGTGGGCAGCGGTTCACGAACTGCGGAGGCTCGGTACCCAGGAAATCTTCGAAAGGGCGGTGGAGTGGTGCCGCTCAACCGATCCATTAAGGCGTGCCCGCGCCGCAGATGTTATTGCGCAACTGGGCAAAACAGCCGATCACCCTGAACATGCCTTTCCTGAAGATTCCTTCATCGTTATCGCTTCGCTCATTAAGATCGAAACGGCCCCGGTGCCGCTCAGCTCCGAGATTCAGGCATTAGGGCATATCGGCAACCCGCGGGCTGTGCGGATTCTTTCTCCGTTTCAGATTCACCCTGACGTTGGAGTTCGCTTCGCATTGGCCTGCGCATTAGGTAGTTTTGCCGATGACCCGATGGCCGTGGATGCGCTTGTTAAACTTACGCGCGACGAAGATGAAGATATAAGGGACTGGGCGACCTTTGGAATTGGTGCGCTCAGCAAGAGCGACTCGTCTGCAATTCGAGAGGCCCTCGTGGCAAGGCTCGACGATGAATTTGAAGACGCGCGCGAGGAAGCAATCGTGGGCCTGGTGCGACTGAAAGACGAGCGCGTCTTACCGGCACTTTTGATTGCTCTTGAGCAGGAGGACGTACCAGATATCATGATCGATGCCGCACGGGACATGCTGGATCTATCTGAGTCTGCTAGGAAGTGGACGCCAGCCAGGTGCGCTGCTGAATTGCGTGAGAAATTCGGCCGCAGCCGGTAGCCAGGGCCTTCTTGTTCCCTTGCTCCCTCGCTCCCTGCTTTATTGATCTCTGGTCTGCCGTATCGCGCGCGACGGCTGATCGACGGCGGAGTACTGGGAGGGCGTGCCTTGGCTGGCGATCTGCGGGCTAGCCGAGGAGCCGGCTGCGTGACAGTTCTTGAGTTCGCGCAGAATCTCGGCCTTCTCGCGCGCATATTGGCCGGCCAGCCGCGTCAACGCATAGGTGATGATGTCGCTGTGGTGCAGATCGGCGGCCGTAGGATCGCGGCGCATGTTCAGCCACAGCCGGTGAACCAGCTGCACATCTTCAGGGCTGAGCGTGGGCGCGTGGGGTCCGATGAAGAAAACCTTGGTTTCTCCGCCCGGCCCAATGACGTAAAAGTTGAACTGGCGCTTGGGATCGTCCAGAGCTTCCCATGCCTGGCCCATGTGGAAGGCCTGTTCTTCGGCCGTGAGCGAACTGGAAAGGCCTGACACCACGGAGTCGACTTCCAGCGAGTTGGCGCCCTGGACGAGGGCGGTAAAGATATCGCCTGCCGGAACCACCAGCAGCGAAACCTTCTTGCCGAAGCTCTCAGCCACTGAAACAGCCTTGGTGAAGACCATCTGCTCATGCTCGCTGAAGCTCTGCTGCTCGGCGCTCAGATACTCCGGTCCCCCGACACCCATCAGGCGCACGCTCACCACAATCACGTCGCGATCGTCGGTGTCGGTGCGCCCCAGTGTCCATTTGAGCGCGACTGGATTGCTCGGGTCGCGCATGGTGACCATGATGCCGCCGGGGCGCAGCGCCGCCGACTCGCGGTTCACCGTATCCTGGTGTTCGAGCTGGAAGTGATCCTTCATCTGCCGCGCGGTGAGCTCGTGCAAACGCAGGTTGCGGCGCTCTGAAACGCTAAAGACGATGAAGAATCCGGCTGCAAATACAATGCCGCTAACTGTCGCGATCGACTTGGTGAACAGGTTGACCGTGGCTGTGGCGAGCAGCACCATGAAAACCGAAAGCAGGCCAACCGGTATCTCGGTTTTGCCGATGCGGATATTCGGCGGAACTTTCCATCCGCGCTCTCCGTGGTATTTCCAGCGCAGCACCAGCATGGCCAGCGCGTTGAAGGTGAACGACCAGATGACGCCGAAGGCGTACGCTTCACCCAGCATGATTACGTTGCCGCGGCTCACGATGATCGTGAACATCTGCAGGATGAAAACGAGATGGATGATGCGGTAGCTGGTACCGAACCTGGTATGCGGCTTGCGGAACCAGTCAGTCAGCACGCCGTCTTCGGCCACCCGCATCAGCACGCCGGTAGAGCCGATGATGGAGGTGTTGATCGCTCCGGAAAGAATGAGGAAGCCGACCAGCACCACGAAGACGCGAAAGAGAATCCGCCAGAGCATTGGCCCGGCCATGTACATCGCAAGGCCCGCAATCAGATTGTTCTGGTAGATGTGGGTGCGCTCCCAGGTTGGGATCAGCATTGAAGCCAGCAGCGTGGCTCCTCCGGTGAAAACCAGGCTGTAGATGGCGATGACGATGGCCGCGCGCTTCAGGTTCTTGAGCTTGGGATGCTCGATCTCGCGGTTCACCTGGGCCAGAGTTTCCTCGCCGCTCATGGCCAGAATCGAATGGCCGAACGCCATGAGGATGCCGAACAGCCCCATGATGGGAAGTCCGCGGTGAAGCAGAAAGCCCTGCGCATCTTCACTGAAATGCAGGTGGCTTGGAATAGGCGACGGCGGCAGATGAATGCCGCGCATCATCACCGAGTACACTCCCCACACCACCAGAATCACCACCATCACTGTGGTAATCTGCATCACCCGCAACGCCTTGTCGCTCGACTGCTCGATGCCCTTGATGTTCTGCCACCAGTAGTAGATGGTGACCAGGGCCGCAAACAGCGCCGACGTGTAATCCATGTTGAACTGGAAGGCGTGGCCGTGCGCATCCATCAAGGCCGGCGGAAGCCAGTGGCTCTGGTTGGCCACGTTGAGCAGTTCGTTCATCAGGCCGGTAATGTACTGGCCGGCCGAAACTCCTGAGATCGGCCCGGTGAGAATGTAGTCAAACATCAACGCCGAGACGCTGAGCTTGGCGAATCCACCGCCCAGGGCCTCTTTGACGACGCGATACACCCCGCCGCGGGTGAACATCGAACAGCTTTCGACGTAGACCGCGCGCACGGCGAAGCTGAACAGCATAATGCCGAGGATGAACCACGGCGCAGCTGCCCCCACCGCCTGCTCGGCGATGCCGCCGGCATAAAAGGCTGAAGAACCAAGATCGTTGAGAACGATGGCTGCGGCTCGCCAGAAGGAGATGAAGGTGAGCATCACCGACGATGCCACAATCAGCCGGACGCGGTCGGATGGAGGAGCAGCGGTCGTTCGGGTGGATGCCATCGCAAAAATGCCGGCTCAGGGCCGGCGGTCGAAATCGGAGGGCATGAAAGTGCCGCTCTGCGCTGAGTTTATTGCCGAATAAATAGAGTGTCAATAGAAAATAAACAAATCACAAAGACGCGGAGCAGAGCAGGGAAGGTGCAGGCTAATCCTCTTTGCTGAAAAGTTCTTTGCCATCTTCAACAAAGCTGATGAGGACCACGATGGCCGAGCCGATCAGGCCGAGGAAAAACATCACCTCAAGAACGCGCATTCCAAGGAAGGCGAGATGCATGGGATCGATTGTAACCCCGATTTGAGCGGCGACCTAAACCGTATTTTGGCCAGCCAGTTTCGATGGCGAAGCCTCCAGAATTACAACGTTGTGCCCCTCAGGATCATGGAGCACAGCCCAAGGCTGCCGCCGCCCTTCGCCGCCCGGCGTCATTTGGAGAATTCTCTCCTCGCCGACCCAGCGAATGGCATCCGCAAGACTGGGAACTTCAAGAAAGATCACGGCCTTATCGCGCGACGGGTAGGACTCTGCGCCTTTGCGTTCCAGGCAGACAAACGTCTGCCCCCCGTTGAATCGGGCGTAGTGCCCCGCCGTCTCATCTAACAGTTCTAGGCCAAGAGTTTTCTCGTAAAACCCCTTCGCCCGCTGAAGATCGTCGAAGTACAATTCGACTCCAATCAGGCGTGCGCCGAGTTTATTCTCTGTTGCCATGTTGGCCTCCCGAAGAATTATGGCGCAGAAATGACCGGAGATTTCGTAAGGGAAACTGCACGGATCTGAACCCCGCCGTAGGTTTGTGGGCAAATGCTTTAAACTCAGGGCTGTATGCAGCCGGCAAAACCTGCGGAACCTGCACCCAAACCCGATTGGCGTCTGTGGGCCGCGGCTGGCCTTTCAGCCGGCCTGCTCGAGCTGCCGTTTCCGCTGGCCGGGCCTATGCCGCCGTGGCGCTCGGTGTTTGCCTGGTTCGGGCTCGCCCCGCTCATCTGGGCGGTGCTTTCGCCGGCTTGCTCGGACGGGCCGCGGCCGCTGCGGCGAGCGTTTCTGCTGGCCTATGTGTGCGGCGTGCTCTGGTTCATGGGCAACTGCTACTGGATCTACGACACCATGCTGATCCATGGGGGGCTGCCGCCGGCGGTGTCGCTGCTGATTCTGGCGCTGTTCAGCATGGTGCTGGGACTGTATTTCGGGCTCTTCGGCTGGGGATTGCAACTGGTGCGCCGCGCCACCGGCTCGACGCGGCTGGCGCTGGTATTTGCCCCATTCTTGTGGGTTGCGCTCGAGCTGACTGGCGCGCGCTTCACCAGCGTGCCCTGGGATCAGCTTGGGTACT
>DATJSB010000106.1:0-6302 GCA_035504315.1 Occallatibacter sp. | reverse complement strand
GGATCTGGTGGTCTGCCGAACTTCGGCCCCAAGAATCGCTATCTGCATTCAGAATAGAACGGGCAGGGGAATTAAACGGCAAAAGGAGAGGTAATTCAGTCGATCCTGAAAAAGTGATTTCAGATCGGGGTCCCAGGCGCGTCCTGCGTCGGGTCATAGGTCGCGCCCAAGGCGGCTTCAAACGACCCCCAATCGATGCTTGTTCCTAACCGCACCAGAGGATGGCGCAGGTCGACGATCGGCTCCAATTCCGACTGGAATAACGCTCGCTCGACCTGCTTCGGCTCGCTCTTCGGACGCATCGCTTTTGCCCAGCTATCGGCAGAATTTACCCCGAAACCGGAGAAATTACCCCGCGAAAATCGCTCGTATGTCAATGAAAAAACAATCGTTGCATGCATTTCAGGATCGACGAAGTAAAGAATCAATAAGCGATCTCTACGGTAACCCTTGCCGAATCAGTCCAACCGGTGAATCGCGGATATGCGGCGCAGAGCCGACTTTCGGCCAACGGCGCACGGGCGCCGAGACTAAGGTCGGTGGTGCTGCTATACATCGCGATGCGCCGCCGTGAACCGTGGCGCTTGAACCGATGGGGACAGAGCAGTATCAGGTATGTCGTCTTCGAGCCAGCCTCGAACTACTTGCTCCAGCGGCCCACAATCACGAAGATCGCGAGCAGAGAAAGCGCAATCGATGGGGCTGCGGGCTCCTTCCGTTTGAAGTGGTAAGCAGTGGCGCATATCATCAGTAGAGCCAGTCCTGCCGAGGCCAGAATCACCGTCATGTAGTTGGGGACGATCCACGACGGCGTCATTACACCGAACGCACCCGCAACCTCAAGCAATCCGATGGACGCGCCTTGGCCGGTCGACATGCCAATTGGCCCGCCCTTCAGCCTCTGCCCCAGAAATGTCTTAACGTGGCCAAACGCGAGTATCTTCGAAATGCCCGTGATGAAAAAGGTAAGAGCCAGAATCGCCTGCGCCGTCCACATCAAGGTGTTCATGCCGTTCATGGCTTAATCCTCTCCGCAGCCCGGCAGATTCTGCCAGCCCAACCGTCCACGCGGCAGGTGAATGCCATCCGAGCAGTACGCAATTGAACCTCCATTCAAAGGAAATAGCAAGCATTCGTTTTTGTTCATGTGACTTGAGTCACTCTGCCGCATCCGGGCCGCTGATAGCCTTCTTTTGAGAGTCTTTTCACAGGTTTGGAGTAGAGTATCTTTCCGGATGCAAATCCATTCAAATAATTGAGGTGCGCCACAATGGATACCACCACGAGCGAAATGGCAACTCACGGACCACTCTCCACTGAAATGCTGGAAAAGATGGATGCCTATTGGCGAGCTGCCAACTATCTTTCAGTGGGTCAAATCTACCTGAAAGACAACGCCCTGCTGGAGCGGCCGCTGACGCTCGACGACATTAAGCCGCGGTTGCTGGGCCACTGGGGCACTACGCCGGGACTGAATTTTCTTTACCTGCACTGGAACCGGCTCATTAAAGAGCGCGGTCTCAACATGATTTACGTTATCGGCCCTGGGCACGGCGGGCCGGGGTTGGTGGCGAACACCTATCTTGAAGGCTCTTATTCAGAAATCTATCCCTACATCGGGCAGGACAAGGACGGCATCAAGCGGCTCTTCAGGCAGTTCAGCTGGCCGTATGGAATTCCGAGCCACGTAGCGCCTGAAACGCCAGGATCGATTCATGAGGGCGGTGAGCTGGGGTACTCGCTGGTGCATGCCTACGGCGCGGCGTACGACAATCCCAGCCTGATTGTGGCCTGCGTAGTGGGCGACGGCGAGGCCGAAACCGGGCCGCTGGCCACCAGCTGGCACTCGAACAAGTTCCTGAACCCGGCTACCGACGGGGCGGTGCTGCCGATTCTGCATTTGAACGGGTACAAGATTGCGAACCCCACGGTGCTGGCGCGCATCCCGCACACGGAGCTCGAGAACCTGATGCGCGGCTACGGATACGAGCCGTACACGCTTGCGGGCGACGACCCAATGGTGCTGCACCAGCAGGCGGCAGCATTGTTTGACAGGATCTTCGACCGCATTGCCGAGATTCAAAAGGCCGCGCGCGAAGACGGAGCGACGGAGCGGCCGGCCTGGCCGATGGTGATCATGCGTACGCCCAAGGGCTGGACCGGGCCAAAGATTGTTGACGGCAAGCCGGTAGAGAATACGTGGCGCGCGCACCAGGTGCCGCTCGACGGAGTGCGGACAAATCCCGAGCATCTGCACCAGCTTGAAGAGTGGATGCGTAGCTACAAGCCGGAAGAGCTGTTCGACGAGAATGGTGCTTTGCGCGCCGATCTGCGCGAGATTGCTCCCAAGGGCCGCTTGCGCATGGGCATGAATGCGCACGCCAACGGCGGACTGCTGCTGAAGCCGCTGAAGGTTCCAAACTTCCGCGAATTCGAAGTGAAGATCGACGTGCGCGGAAAAGACGATGTTGAATCGACGCGGGTGCTGGGTCATCTGCTGCACGCGGTGATGGAAGCCAACAAGGCGGAAAAGAACTTCCGCGTCTTCGGGCCCGACGAGACCGCATCGAACCGCATCGGCGATGTGATTACAGGGACCGGTAAAGCGTGGATGGCCGAGACGCTGCCGGTGGATGTGGACCTTTCAGAGACGGGCCGTGTGATGGAAGTGTTGAGCGAGCACATGTGCCAGGGCTGGCTAGAGGGTTACCTGTTGACCGGCCGGCACGGGTTCTTCTCCTGCTACGAGGCGTTCATTCACATCGTCGACTCCATGGTGAACCAGCACGCCAAGTGGCTCAAGACGACGCGTGAAATTCCCTGGCGCAAGCCGATCGCGAGCTTGAATTATCTGCTTAGCTCGCTGGTGTGGCGGCAGGATCACAACGGATTCAGCCACCAGGACCCCGGATTCATCGATCACTTGCTGAACAAGAAAGCCGACGTGGTGCGCATCTATCTTCCACCCGATGCCAACACTTTACTCTCGGTTTCCGACCACTGCCTGCGCAGCCGCCACTACGTGAACCTGATTGTGGCGGGCAAGCAGCCGGCTCCGCAGTGGCTCAAGATGGACGAGGCGATTGCGCACTGCACGGTTGGGCTGGGCGAATGGAAGTGGGCTTCAAACGACGAAGGCAATCCCGACGTGGTGATGGCCTGCTGCGGCGACGTACCGACGATGGAGGCGCTGGCCGCGGTTTGCCTGCTGCGCCAACTGGTTCCCGACATTCGCGTGCGCGTCGTGAACATCGTGGACCTGATGGCGCTGCAGCCGCAGTCCGAGCATCCGCACGGGCTGAACGTAGAAGATTACGACAATCTCTTTCCGCCGCACGTGCCCACGATCTTTGCGTTTCATGGTTATCCGTGGCTGATTCACCGGCTCACTTATCGCCGCCACAATCACGACAACCTGCACGTCCGCGGATACAAGGAAGAAGGCACCACGACCACGCCGTTCGATATGTGCGTGCTGAATAACATCGATCGCTTTCAGCTCACATTAGATGCGATTCACCGCGTACCGCGGCTCGCAGACAAGGTTGATGCGACGGAACAATGGTACTCTGAGCAGATTCAGCGGCACAAGCTGTATGTGGCTGAAAACGGCGAGGATCTACCAGAGATCAGGAACTGGCGTTGGCCGGGGAAGGAATAACAGTGGTCAGTGGTCAGCAATTAGTTACGTGCCCCACCTTTGCCGCGTTTTTGTTTTTGCGGCCAGTGCGGAAAGGTCTAATAATCAGCTTCTAACTACCGGCTATTGGCTAGTGATTATTGGTTAGCTCGCCGACTCGATAACTTGCTGCATTTTTTGGAAAGGCTCATTTGCTCATGTCGTCTTTACCGGTTTTGGTGTTGAACAGCGGATCTTCTTCAATCAAATTCTCAGTGTACGAAGCGGGGAACGGCAACCGCGAGCGGCTGTTCGAAGGCGCGGTGGATGGAATTGGAACTGATCTGGGCAAGTTCTGGATCAAGGATGCGAGCGGGAAAAAACTGGTGGATCAGACGCCGGCGCTACCCAGCCGGTCAGTGGCGTTTAAGTTAGTTGCCGATGTACTAAACTCGGGCGAGTTCCCTGCCCCCAAGGCGATCGGCCATCGCACGGTTTGCGGCGGGCCAACCATCAATGAGAACCAGCGCATCACGCCGGCGTTAATTGACGAAATTGATAGCTACGCGGCACTGGCTCCGCTGCACACGCCGATCGCCGTCTACATCATGCGCGAGGCACTCAAGCTTTTCCCCGGCGTGCCAAACTTCGCGATCCTCGACACCTATTTTCATCGCACCATGTCAGAGGTCGCGCGCGTGATGCCGATTCCGGAAGAGTACGCGGCCATGGGAGTGCATCGCTACGGTTATCACGGCATCTCGTACGAGTCGATCATCTATCAATTGCAGTCAGATGTGCCTGAAAAGCTGATTGTCGCGCACCTGGGCAACGGCGCTTCGATCACCGCAATTCGCAACGGCAAGTGCCTTGACACTTCGATGGGGCTCACACCCTCAGGCGGCATCATCAGCGGAACGCGCACCGGCGACATCGATCCGGGTGTAGTGCTCTTCATCCTGAACAAGATTGCTGAAACCGGCGTAAGCGCAAAAGAGGCAGCCGACAAGCTGGAAACGGTGGTGAGCAAGAAGTCGGGGCTTTTTGGCGTGAGCGGCGGCATGAACGACATGCGCGACCTTCGCGAGGCCATTAATGCCGGCGACAAAAATGCGCGGCTGGCCGTAGACAAGTTCGTGTGGACGATCCAGAAATGGATCGGCGGATATGTTGCCGAACTGGGCGGGCTCGACATGCTGGTCTTCACCGGTGGCATCGGCGAGAACGACATCGACTCGCGCGGGGAGATTTGTGCGGGGCTGGGCGTATTGGGAATTATTGTCGATGCCGAGCGCAACAACGTGCGCGGCGCGGCGACAATTTCGTCCGCGAGTTCACAGGTGACGGTGCGCGTGATTCCGCCACTCGAAGACCTGATCATCGTGAATCACGTGGTGCGATTGTTGAGCGCGTAGGAATGGCGCGGGACGAGCCCTACGATCGCATCGGCGCTTG
The DNA here is from genome assembly GCA_035504315.1 of Occallatibacter sp. Classification (GTDB taxonomy): domain Bacteria; phylum Acidobacteriota; class Terriglobia; order Terriglobales; family Acidobacteriaceae; genus Telmatobacter. Next base: position 1,228 of record DATJSB010000106.1, on the reverse strand, counting down.
TTCTAAACTGAATATGACCGGCTCGGAGCCCGGGCTCATGTCTGCAACCGCAACCCGCTCGGCCAGCAAACCTCTTCCATCGCCTGCGCTCAAGCGCTTTTCGTGGGGCGTGCTGGTTTACTTCATCGCGGTCATCCTATGGGGTGCTGTTACGCGGGCTACCGGTGCGGGCAACGGATGCGGCAATCACTGGCCGCTGTGCAACGGCACCGTGATACAGCACTCGGCGACCATCGACACAATCATCGAGTTCACCCACCGCATCACCAGCGGGATTTCGTTCTTCGCTCTGGTTGCGTTGCTGGCCTGGACGTTTGCCCGGACCGCACGCGGCCACATGGCGCGGCTTGCTGCAGTCGCGGCACTGGTTTTCACGGTGATCGAGGCGATTCTGGGCGCACTGCTGGTGAAACTCGGACTTACGGCGCAGAGCCAATCCCCATTGCGCGCGCCGTATCTGGCGCTGCACTTCACCAACACGCTTTTGCTGATGGCCGCACTCGCCTTCACGGCCCATATGCTCGGCCGCACGCGCGGATTCATGCGCAACGATATCGAACTGGTTGCACCGGCGGGCGCCTTCGCGGGCATTCTGCTTGTGCTGGTAGTGGGCGTTACTGGTTCGCTTGCAGCGCTCGGCGATACGCTCTTCCCCGCAAGCTCGCTAGGCACGGCCCTTTCGCAGGATTTTTCACATAGCAGCGCATGGCTGGTGCGCTGGCGTTGGACGCATCCGGCGGTAGCGTTTCTGGCCAGCGTTTTTCTCATTTGGATTCTGGTTCGAGCCGCGTGGCATTCCAGCATCGGAAACGTGCACTGGGACAATCGCAAACTCTCTGCTCTTGTATTAGTATTGCTTGCCGCCCAGTACGTTTTGGGTGTATTCGATGTGACGCTTTTGGCGCCGGTGTGGCTACAGATTGTTCACCTGTTGGGCGCGGATGTGCTGTGGGCGGCGCTGGTGGTGCTCACGGCGCGGTTGACGCTGCAGCCGAAAGAAGCCGCAAGTTAGCAAGTCAGCAAATCAGCGAAAAGGCCCCAAAACGGGGCCTTTTCTGTTTGGTGTTTGCTGATCGTGACTGCTTACTCTTCGGCGTTGTGGTGGTAGGATTCCCAGCCGAGGTAGTTGGCGGCGGCTTCGTGGACGGCGTTCGACACCGAGCTGAAGTTGGCGGCGGTGTGGTGTTCGAAGCCTTCGCGGCAAATGTATTTGAGCAGCTTCTGCAGG
>DATJSB010000105.1:0-23321 GCA_035504315.1 Occallatibacter sp. | reverse complement strand
CAAAAATCGTACCTTCTCTTTCATGACCGGTTCTCCTCCGCTTGTGGCTCTGGACTGTGTTTCTTCCTTGAATCACAGGCTAACCCACGGCCAGCGCAGCGAACCGGTCACTCCATCTTGACTAAAGCCCGGTCGATTCGGGGGGTTCTTTTGGCACGGCTGAAGCCGTGCCCTTTCAAAACCACTGGACCTCAAGATTCCAATTCCAAATGCGATTGCCCTGGCATTAAAGGCGTACAGGCTTGACACCAGCTTGGAATGTCGTACATATTGAATATGTACGTTGCTGAGGAGCGCTGAAAATGCCGAGAACCGCCGTAGAAGATAGCAACCGATTGTCGCTGCGGATTCGTGCCGACGAGAAGAGCCTGCTGATGCGAGCGGTTGCATTGAAGCGCACCGATCTGACTGATTTTGTGCTGAGCCACGCTTTGCGCGCGGCCCAGGAAGTGATTGAACAAGCCGAACAGGTGAAGCTTTCAGAAAGAGACAGTCTGAGGCTTCTCGGTCTTCTTGAGAATCCGCCCGCACCCAACCGCAAGCTCAGAGCAGCAGCGCGCTCCATACCAAAACTCCAGTGATCCTCCCGGCGTGGCACGAAGAGCCGATCGGCAAACATCACGATCGCGAATCGTTCGATTGCGGCGAAGCGGCTCTCAACGAGTTTCTTCAGCGTTACGCGCGGAAGAGCCACCAGCTGGGCGGGGCGAAGACTTTTCTGGCCATCGGCGACCAGGGCAACAAAACCGTGCTCGGTTTCTACAGCCTGAGTCCGGCATCGATTGCGTATGCGCGTACCCCGGAGCTGGTGCGGCGTGGACTGGCCCGTCACGAGGTCCCCGCATTCCGTCTGGCAAGGATGGCCGTCGACCGCAGCGTGCAAGGCCAGGGGCTGGGAGGACGGCTTTTACTTGCCGCAGGCAGAAGATGCGTTCGAGCCGCGGCAGAGGTAGGGGGCGTAGCAATGTTGATCGATGCCAAGAATGACAAGGTCGCGCAATGGTACTCGAGTTACGGCGCGGTGCGTCTGCTCGATGCACCTCTTTCCCTTGTGATTCCACTGGCAACGATTGAGGCAGCGCTGAGAACGGCGGGAAGGCTCTAGAAGCTGCTCATCAGCCAGATGACACCGATGGCCGTGCACAGTGCCGAACCGGCAAGCTGAATCCAGCGCGAGTAGGAACGCTCGACGAGCTGCTCGAATTCGATTGGCGCCGAGGAGCCCTCCCTGCCAAACAGGGTGACGGGGCCGCTGCCGGCGGCCGCCTTCGATACCCTCGCCTCAACGCGCGAGATCTCGACGTACGGCTTGAGCCCGCGCCGGTACCACCCCTGCACGTTCACCCGCTCGCCCACCAGCCGGTCGGCGCTGCGCAAGGCAAAAAACAGCCGGCCCAGCGGGATGGATGAGCGATACAGCAGGAACATCATTCCCGAATCGTCGCGCAGGACCAGGTCCGGGCTCCAGAATGCGCCCGGCACACCGTGGCCGATGACTTCGCCTTCGATCTCTACCGCGCGCGGCCTCATCTGCGAGACGCCGAGGTCGTCGATCAGCTCCCGCACCTGGCTGCGCTTGAACACGCCGCGATAGCGGTAGCCAATCCGGAATGCCCAGGTGACGCCCATGGCAATCACCAGCCACGGCAGGAGATGCTGAGGCGGCACATAACCGAGTTTGCGGAGATCCTTCCCGATCCATCCCCAGGTAAACAGCAGGAACCCGCACGCCATTGGCGCAGCCCACACCAGGAACTCGACCGGAAACCCCACCCAGTTGACGCGCACGTCCTGCGGCAGCGGATAGACCTCGGCCTGCCCCTGCTCGCGCGCCACGCGGTTCAGGGCCTTGAGCCGCATTGCCGTCAGCGGGTGGGTGGAACTCAATTCGTACACGCGCGACCATGGATTCACCAGGTCCCACCGCATCGCCCGCGCCGCTTCTTCCGCGCTCGCCGCGGTCAGCGCCAGCGCTCCGGCATTGTCGCTCGCGCCCATGATTCCCATCAGCGCCAGAGCGCTGCCATACTGCAACTGTTTGCGAGCATCTTTCTTGCTTTGCTTGTCGCCTTCCTTTACCAGCCGCCGGGCTTCGCTGCGTTCCTTCACCAAGCCGTACGAGATCTTGACAAGGGCGCTGGCCAGCGCATTGGGCGTGTGCGCGGTCTCGGCTGAAAAATGATCGGCCCCGAACTCGCGCGTGCGATTCACCAACAGCACCAGGTACTGCCCCACCAGGTACGAAATGTAGGCTGCGTAGCTCACGATGCGCAGATTGTTCTGCCTCCGCGTCCAGATGTAAATCTGGTAGAGCAGCAACGGCGCCATCGACGCCACTGCCATTACGGCGAAGTCGTAATGCGCCACGTGGCCGATCTCGTGCGCCAGCACCGCTTCGGTCTCTTGCTGGGTCAGAATGTCCACCAGCCCGCGCGTCACTACGATCCGCGCATCGCTCCGCAGCCGGCCGAAGGCAAACGCATTGGGCGTCCCGCTTTCGATGATGCCGATGGGCAAATGGGGAAGATCGTGCTCGCGGCACATGCGGTCGACAAACGCGCGCACGTAGGGGGGGATTGTATCCTCGTCCCAATCGATGGTGAAGCACAGGCGGATGAGCCACGGCGAAAGCAGATACTGCGCGCCGATGAGCACGACGACAAAGATCACACCAAACCAGATCGGCGCCCGCCCGTGCAGCAGCGCCGCGTCACCCAGTGCGAATACAAGGCCATAAAGAATTGACAGAACAAGCAGCGTACGGCCCGCCAGACTCATGTTTTCCTCCTTGGCTGGGAAATCCCCGTTGTAGCGGATCAGGAAATGTTGCATCCGAGGGTCACAGGCCCAACGCCAGCGCGGCCATCAAGGAGCGATGACCCTGCTCAAGATTTCGCGGTGAGAGTATTTCCTGATCCGCCGTAGCATAACACCCAATTCGTCACGTGAATCGATAAATCTTGCTGAATTCGTTCTATGCGCTGGGCTGCTCCCAATTGAAGAGAGTTCAATGGCTTGAGCAGAGGCGCCATGATGTCTACTGAGCTTCGATATCCGCCAAGATCGGCAGCGTGAAGTAAAAGCGGCTGCCTTTGCCTACGGTGCTGTCGGCCCAGATGCGCCCGCCGTGCTGCTCCACAATGCTGCGGCAGAGCGCGAGGCCCAGTCCGGTGCCGCCCAGCGCGCGCGTATCAGAGCTGTCGCCCTGTTGGAAACGGTCGAAGATCTGGGCCAGCTTCTCGGGCGGAATTCCGGCTCCCTCGTCTTCAACAATGAAGCAGACTTCACCTTTGCGAACAAAACACAACTCGGGTCGGCCTAACGCGCTCATTCCCCCCAGTTGTGCCGAAAGCTGAATTGTGGTTCCCGCCTCCGAGAATTTGATAGCGTTATTGATCAACTCGTTGAAGACCTGCAGAATGCGCCCGCCGTCGGCATACACCGGCGTCGAATCGCCATTTACCTTCAGGCTGATCTGCGCCAGGCTGGCTGAATGCCCGGCAGCGTCGGCTGCACGGCGCAGCAGCTCAACGGCCTCCACCTGCCTGCGGCGCAGCAGGAGCCTGCCTCTCTCGCCGCGATCGAAGTCAAGAATGTTGTTCACCAGCCGCATCAGGCGCTCGCTGTTGCCGATGGCCATCTGGATCATCTGCTTCTGCTTTTCTGGCCGGGTGTCGAGCGAGCCCGACGCGAGCAGCCCCAGCGCGGCCCGCAGGGCGGTAAGCGGAGTGCGCAGCTCATGGCTCACCGTGGAGATGAACTCCTCTTTCATCCTTTCCAGGTGGCGCCGCTCGGTAACATCCTGGAAGGCGATCACCATGCCGGAGATGTGGCCTTCCTTGACGAGAGGATTGGCCGTGTATTCAACCGGAACTGCCGTTCCGTCCTTGCGCCAGAAAACTTCGTCGCGCATCCAGATCGACTCAGCCCGGTGCAGCGCCTGCAGAATGGGGTTGGTAGCTCTCGAGTAGCGAGTGCCATCGGCGTGGCTGTGGTGAATCACTTCATGCACGTCATTGCCGAAGAGCTGTTCGGGTGTGTAGCTGAGCATTTCAGCGCCGGCATTATTGATGAATGTGATCTTGCCTTCGAGATCGATGCCAAAGATGCCGTCGCCCGCCGACTCCAGAATCAGCTCGCGCTGGCGCATGGCCATGTGCAGCGCCTCTTCTGAGTTATGCTGCTCGGTTACATCCATGCCGTGGAAGATTACAAACGGCTCGCCGCCGGGATTGACGATGCGGCGCGAGCGCACGGCAATGCGGCGAATCACCCCGTCGCTGCGGCGGATCGACAGCGCCCCCCGCCACTCATCGGAAACCTCCAGGGCTTCGAGGCACTCCTGAAATGCCGCCACACCGACCGAATCCATGAGCTCGGTAATGGCCAGCTCTTTGAGCGTCTTGGCGCTGTAGCCCAGGGTTTCAGCGGTAAAACCGTTGACGGCGATCGGCTGCCCATCCATGGAGCAGGCAAAGACGAAGCCCAGGCTGTTCTCAACCATCTCGCGGTAGCGGTCTTCGCTGCCCAGCATCGCCGCCTCAATGGCGCGGCGGCCGGTTACATCCTGGCCGGTCACGATGAGGTACTGGACCTCGCGATTCGGGCCTTCAAGAGGTTTCACCGTCCAGCTTATGCGCCGCTTGCTGCCGCTGCTGCCCGAGTAGGTCTTGCGGGCGACGTCTCCGAGTGTCCTCCAGACGGTTTCATGCGGCCCCGAAGCGTCTCCGGCCGCGGCTTCGCGCAGCCTGGCTGCGGCCCAGCCGCGATCATCGCCTTCAAGAAACTCCTCAACAAATGGCCGGCCCAGAACTGCGTCGCTGCTCAGGCCGGTCAGTTGTGAGCAAGGCTCGTTGATGCGGACCACCCGGCCGGCGGTGTCGAGCACCGTCACCAGCGCGGGAATGGAATCGAGCGTCGCGGTCACCATGCAGCGTTCGATGGCCAGTGCCCGCTCGGTCCGCAGCCGGGCGCGCTGTGCATACTCCTGCTGGTGAATGCGACCGTAGAGGTCGATGCGGGTAATCGCCTGGTGGCCAAGCACAACCAGCCGTTTGAGATGCGTCTGGTTGAAGCGATTCGGCGCGGCCGCCAGCACAGCCAGCGTGCCGATCACCTGCTGCGAGCTGGTAATGAGTGGAACCCCGGCGTAGCTGAGGCAGCGGAGGCCGGGCTGCAACTCCATGCCCAGCCGGGGAAACCGGCTGTCTTTGCCGATGTGAGCAATCAGCATGGGGAGGCTGCTCTTGAGCGTCCATTGGCATGCGCTCAACTCGCGCGGCTGATCGGCGGCAGCAAAGCCGAAGCGCGATTTGAAGGTCAGATGACTCTCGTCCAGCCGGCCGATGTAGGCGTATTCGGCGCCGCACAACTCGGCGGCGAGTTCGGTCAACTCGTCCAGCGCAGGGTCCGGGTTGCGATCGAGCATAGAAAATTCCGGTCGCAACGTTGCTTCCTCGTCCTCGCCCGGTTGCAAACCCAGCGTTCCGTGCATGTTTGAACACACCCGCTACGAGTATCTGCGTTTTCGAAGGGGTTTTCTCTGACACAAACCGGGCAGAAGTATGCGGTTCGACCTACAACCGAGGTAACCTGTATATCCGCTCCTCGGAGTAACGTTTGCGTTACGAATGAATCTTGTGCCAGTAAATGGTTGATAATGCAATCTTTGCGATGCTTTCCTGGAATCCAGTTCGAAACCGCGGTCCGGAATCATAAGTTATCGTATAAATCTGTGGAAAACGAGACGAAAATGGGGTTCTATCTCCCAGCCCCTTCGGCGGCGATCGCTTGGGCTGCAAACGAAACCTAATGACCGGGCAATTTGCAGCAATCTCCGGCCCCCGGCGCGTCGTTCGCGCCGGCATCGAGCACAAACTTCCAGCTTCCGTCGGCTTCCTTGCGCCAGATGGTCATATATCGCCCGCTGGTTACCACCGGGTTGCCGTTCGCGTCCTTGCTGTGACCCTCAAAATGCCCCCATGTATAACCCATGTCGCCTGAAGGGCCCATCATGGCGTCAGTGGGCGTCCAGGTAAGCTGGTAATCCCGCGGCAGCCAGTTGGCCGACTTCTCAATTGCCACGCTGCCCACCACCGGCGCGGCCCCGTTTCCCAGCAGCACGGCGTCTGGCGCGCACCACAACGCAAATGCGGCGCCACCTTTGGCTGCCACGTCTTTGGCAAACTGCGCCTCAAGGTTATAGAGCAGAACCTTTCCCGGATTCACCGTGGTATCGGTTAGAGGATTCGGAGCGCTTGGCGATGAGCTGCCTGAGGGGAATGTCAACTGCCCCCAGGCCGACTGCTGCGCCGTTGCCAATGCCAGAGCCGCTACCGCTGCCGACCCAATCGCCGCTGACCTGATTGCCCCAGACCTAAAGGCCGCCAATGTGACCCGCTTGCCCTTCACTTTCTCATCCCTCCGCATGCGTGCGTATACGCGCACATGCCAATCGTACAACTGCGGAATGGTTCCGGGCTGTGCGCCGCCGCGTCTAAGCGTACAGGCCGAAAACCCGGCCGAAGGTATACTGGACACTGGTCTTTTAGCCGCCAAACCCGGCATTTTGCAACACCTTTCGCTGCAGGGATTTCGCACTTCCCTGGATTCCCGGCTTTATTTCCCCGGGGGAAGGAACGATATGGGAACGCAGCTCGAATCCATCCACTCTCCCGCCGACGTTAAAAAACTGAACGCTGCGCAGATGACCGAGCTCGCCGAAGAGATCCGCGAGTGTCTCATCCAGACGCTTTCAAAGACCGGCGGCCACCTGGGCCCGAATCTCGGCGTGGTCGAGCTCACCATTGCTCTGCACGCGGTGTTCAATACTCCTGAAGACAAGATTCTGTTCGACGTGAGCCACCAGGCCTACGTACACAAGCTGCTGACCGGGCGCAACGACCGCTTTTCGACCATCCGCCAGCCCGGCGGCCTCAACGGCTTCATGCTGCGCACCGAGAGCGAGCACGACTGCTACGGCGCGGGACACGCGGGCACCGCGCTTTCGGCTGCGCTGGGCATGGCCGTGGCGCGCGACCTGGCCGGCGGGCACGAACATGTAATTGCCGTTGCCGGCGATGCCGCCTTCACCAACGGCATCTCGTTCGAGGCGATGAATAACATCGCCGAGCAAACCAAACGGATGATCGTGGTGCTCAACGACAACGAGTGGTCGATCGATCGCAACGTGGGCGCCGTGGCCCGATACTTCCACCGCATCGTCACCAACGAGCACTACCAGCACCTGCACGATCGCGCCACGCGGCTTATCGAACGATTTGCCGGCAAGACCGCCATCAAGGTGGTGCGCCGCGCTGAAGAGGCCGCGAAAAGCATGTTGTGGCCCTCCATTCTCTTTGAGGAGTTCGGCCTCGAATATTTCGGACCCATCGACGGCCACAACCTTCCGTTGCTGGTCGAGACCTTCAGGTTCCTCAAGACGCTCGACCACCCCGTGCTTTTGCACGTGCTCACGCAGAAGGGCCGCGGATTTCAGCCCGCGCTCGATGGCCAGAAAAAATTCCACGGCCTCGGGCCCTACGATCCTGAGACCGGCGACACTGCTCCCGGTGTACCCACCTACTCCGAGGTTTTCGCCAACACGCTCGCCGAACTGGCGAACAAGGATCCGCGCATTGTAGCCATCACCGCAGCCATGCCCAACGGCACCGGCCTCGACCACTTCCGCCCCAAGCATCCTAGTCGCTACTTCGACGTGGGCATCGCCGAAGAACACGCGGTCATCTTTGCCGGCGGCATGGCCACGCGCGGGTTCCGTCCTGTCTGCGCCATTTATTCAACGTTTTTGCAGCGCGCCTTCGACCCCATCGTGCACGATATTGCGCTGCAAAAACTGCCCGTGCTGTTCTGCATGGACCGCGCCGGCCTCTCGGGCGACGACGGTCCCACGCATCACGGTCTGTTTGATATCGGCTATCTGCGCTCGGTGCCCGGGATGGTTCTGATGGCGCCCAAAGACGAGGACGAGCTGGCCGACATGATGAAGACAGCTTTCGAAATTCCTGGCCCTTCGGCGATTCGCTATCCGCGCGGCGCGGTTGCCGGCGTGGCGCGCAAGCCGGAGCCGCAGGTGCTGCCCATCGGGAAGGCCGAAGTGCTCAAGGACGGGTCGGATGTTGCGATTCTCGGCCTAGGCCCGATGACGGCAATGGCGCAGAAGCTGGCTGCAATGCTTGAAAAAGACGGCTACTCGGCCGCCGTCATCAATCCACGCTTCATCAAGCCCATCGATCGCGAGATGCTGGCGCGCTACGCCGCGCGCGTAGGCGCAATCGTGACGTTCGAAGATCACGTGCTGATGGGCGGCTTCGGATCGGCGGTGGTGGAGGCGCTGGAAGAATTAGGCAGCAGGGTTCCGGTAGTACGCATCGGCTGGCCCGACCAGTTCATCGAGCACGGCAAGGTGGATCAGCTTCGCGCGCGCTACGGACTGACAGCCGAATCAGCCTACGAACAGGTGCTGCCGCTGCTGGCCCCTCGGCGCAGGCCGACGCTGGTGGCGTCGTAAGCATCGCTGACGCCGTACCCTGTAACAGGGCGAATGAAGGGTTGTGGTCTCCCACCCTTCCGCGATGAGACTGCGGAAGATGGGGCACCCTCAATCGCGGTGAGTTTGGCTGAAGGTCAGCGAAAGGCTGGCTGGGCCACCTGCCTGCTGGCTCCGCGGCGCAGGCCGACGCTGGTGGCGTCATAGAGCAGCGCTGACGCCGTACCCTGTCACAAGGCGAATGAGGGGTTGTGGTCTCCCACTCTTCCGCGATGAAACTGCGGAAGGATGGGGCACACTCAATCGCGGTTAGTTTGGCTTAAGGGCAGCGAAAGGCTGGCTGGGCCACCTGCTTTTCACGGATGCTGCTCGATGACCACACCTACAGTGGCTGCATTACCCGTGGCGGAAATCCCGAGAACATTCGAAGCCACGCCCGGCATGGAGAGCGGCGCGAAGGTCACGCTGCCATCGATCGCCGTGGTTGCCGAGGCCGACTGCGACGCCAGCAGAACTCCCGGCGCGCAAACTACGTGCGGCTCGCACGGCGGAGTCCATGCATAAAGAGCCTGATATAACGTCACTGTTCCATTGGCCATCGGGTTGCCATCCATATCGAGCACCCGCAGCACAACCTGGCTCGGCGTATCCGACAAAGAAAGCGCCTGGCTGGTTCCGCTCACTGCCACCAGCGTCGCATACTCGGGCCGCGCACCCAGCGCCGAAAAAGTCACGCAGCTGCCGGCGCCGTTCACGCAGGCCTTGACGCTGACCAGCTGGCCCTCGGCCAGCGGGCCAACCGTGAGCGTCTGCGTGGCAATGCCGCTTGCGTTGGTCAACACCGGGGCCGGGGGCGCCTGGATTCCGTTCACGGTGGTCCACGCGACCGCCTGGCCCGGCGCGGGCACGCCGTTGATGAGTGCCAGAGCCTCGACCGTCCAGGTCAGTGTTGTTCCCGCCGCCAGCGAAAGCTGGGGCGTGAGCGAAGCCAGCGCCGGCGGAGTGCCGCCGGAAAACTGCGCCTCAAGGCTCGATCCATTGGTCAGCGACGCAGTAACAGTGGAGAGCGTACCATCCACTGCAATCACGTCCATCTGCGCTCGCCCGTCGCCCGTCGCGGTCACCGCACAGCTGGTCTGCCCGCAGCCGAGAATCGCCGTTCCGGACACAACCGAATAGGTAACGGTGACGCCGCCGGCAGGCGCCAGCGCAGGCCCGAGTGCCTGCACACTGAACGGAATCGGCACGCCGATGGGGATGGTGTTGAACGGGCCGCTCACCAGCGTCAACGCATCACCGTTGCCTGAGTCGTAGCTGATGCCGCCGGAAATCACCGCTGACGCGTAGAAAACCGGCGCATCGTCAACCTCGATATCCACCGATCCGGTGACGCCCGTCGCAGCCGCCGGCGCAATCGCCGTGATCTCGGTCGGCGAGATGCTGGTGACCATCGCGGCCTGGCCTCCGACAAGCACGGTATCGCTGAGCCTGAAACCCATCCCGTGAATCGTGATCGGCCCGCCCGATACCGGCAGCCGCGCGGGCTCAACGGTGTCGGCGTAGAGCACCCAGCCGTTGTAGCTCAAATCGGGCCGGCCGTCGCCGCGGGTGTCGGCAATGCCCACGCGAACCACGTCGGCGCCCACCGAGCTTACCTGGAGCCAGGTTTCGCCCGTGGCCAGGCCGTTCAACCCCGGTGCAGCACCCACCGCAGTTGCGCCCACCGGGTCGAATGCATCCCAGATCCCGATCGCGGGCATGGCCTTCTGGTTGGAAGGCGCGCCTGTCTCATCGGTCGCCTGCGTCACGATGGTGAAGCTGCGGCTGCCGCGCACCGGGAAGGTGAACCAGTCGGTTTGCCCCACCTGGCTCAACCGCCCGCACCACGAGCCTGTGGCCGGCATCTGCCGGGGCTGGGCAGCCGTGCCGATGGCGTCGTTGAAGCCAGGCTCGGGCGTGCCTTCGGCGGTTATCGTCAAGGTCTGCGCGCCGCCTGCGGCCATCCCGGGAAGAACCACCGCGTTGAGCGTGCCCGAGGGATCGACCTGGCCTTGCATGTAGGGGCCGACCGAGTCAGTGAGGATATAGAGCGGATCGATCGCTTCAAACGTGATCTGGTAGGTGGCCGAAGATGCGCCCGGCGGCAGGGGAATGCCGCTCAGGTCAAAGTACCCCTGCATGGCAGGATCGTTCGATCCCCACATCGCCAGCGGATTGCCATTTGCGTCGTCGAAGCCCAGCACCGGGTTGCCGTGATTGCCGCTGAAATACGCGCCCGATACAAAGCTGACTGTGTACTCATAGAGCGGGTTTCCGTTCGCATCAAGCGGCCGCGCCACCACATTCACACCCTGCATGCCGTAGCCGTTCGCAAACTCAACCGTGCCCGTGATCGAAACCGTGTTTGCCGCGGTGATCTCTTTGCCGGGAAAGCTCGCAAGGTTGGCGGCGGTTATGGGATAGATGCGATTGAGGGCGGCGATATCGTCGTAGTGCAGAACGCCGGGTTCGGGAATGCAAGCGCCGCCGCTCGCCCCGCACACACCGCTCAAAGGCTGCATCACCGGCCAGCCCAGCCCGCCGCCCAGCTCTTCGTTTTCAAGCGCGCCGGGGTTCACCTGCGAGTAGTCGAGGCCCAGCACCCGCCCGAATGCCCGTTCGATCTCGTAGCTCATCATCTCCAGCATCGGCGGCGTGGTCGCGCAGCGCCCATTCAGGATGATGATGGCATGCGCGATGGTCGCGTCCGTGTTCAGATTGTCCATCCACACGAAGACGCCGTTGTCCTGGCAGGCGTCGGGCGCGCTGGTGGTGGCGCCGAAGATGGCATCGATCACCGAGCCGTCGGCGTCGTAGATCACGCCCAGCGGGTAGTTCGTTGCCGAAGGAGTCACGTCGGCCGGCGCGGTAATCTGGCCCGACGCATTCACCGCGATGTTCTGCCCGTTCACGTCTTCGTTGAGCGAGCCCAGGTCGGCGAGCGTCACGCCCGCCGTCGGCACCGCGCTCCACAACGCGGCTGCCGCATCAACCATGGCGGTTGCCTGCTGGTTGGTAACCGTGCTCGACAGCGCTCCCTGGTCTACGTAGTAGTTCAGCTGGCCGTTGGCCCAGTGAACCGGCTGGCCAAGTACCGAAGGATTGAAGTAGCTCGTCCCCGCAACGTACTTCGGCCCTCCGGCGAACGCAGCCCCGGGCGCAAGCGCGAACAGCACAGCAACAGGGCCAATAACGGCGCGTTGTACGCTTTGGCACAGTTGCACCGGGATCCTCCGTACGGAGGATTTGCGGCAACAGACGCGCCATCCGTAGGGAGTTCCAGAAAGAGAGTATTAACTTTATCGGGGAACGAAGGTGAGAGGCATTTAATGCCATCGCGGCGAACCGGCCGATTGGCCAGACTCTGCGTGCGCCGTGCTGACTCCGCTGATACAGGCGGCTGGCCAGAGCCGAATGCTTCGGCCTAACTCGGCTAGCTCCGCTGCTTTCCTAAATCTCCGGGTAGAAGTCGAAAAAGGCATCCAGACTGCGCTTGAGCTGGGTCTCGATCTCCTCGCGCGAACCCTCGATGGTGTGCATCGTCACATGTGCCTCGTGGCCGTTAGCCAGCTTCAGCGTAGCGTCTTCAATCGCGATCACTTCGCCCTCGGGCAAGAGCCGCAGGCCGTAGACAAGAGTCAGATTCGCCATGACCATCATCTTATATAACGCGGAGCCGGGCCGCGCACGCCGGATCGGCCGGGCAGCGGCGCCCCTCCAGCTACAATCAACTCGGGACAGAACATGACCGAAATTCGCGACACCGTAATTCTTGGCTCGGGATGCGCCGGGCTCACCGCAGCCATTTACACCGCCCGCGCCGGGCTCAAACCGCTGGTGCTCGAAGGCCACGAACCCGGCGGACAGCTCTCGATTACCACGCTGGTTGAGAACTTTCCCGGCTGGCCCGAGGGCATCCAGGGTCCTGAGCTCATCGAAAACATGAAGAAGCAGGCCCAGCGTTTTGGCGCGACCATGGAGATGGCGCACCTCGACACAGTCGAGCTGGGCACGCACCCCATCAAGCTGCACAGCTCCATCGGCGAGATTCACACCCGCACGCTGATCGTTGCCTCGGGCGCCAGCGCGCGCTGGCTGGGGCTGCCCAGCGAGCAGGCGCTTATCGGCCACGGCGTCTCAAGCTGCGCCACCTGCGACGGCTTCTTCTTCCGTGGCAAAGAGATTGCGGTGATCGGCGGCGGCGACTCAGCGATGGAAGAGGCGCTGTTCCTCACCCGGTTCGCCACCAGGGTCACGCTGCTGCACCGGCGCGAACAGTTCCGCGCCTCCAAGATCATGCTCGACCGCGCCATCGCCCACCCCAACATCGAGCTCCGCACCAACACCGTGGTTGACGAAGTGCTGGGCGTCGACGAGCAGGAGGTGAAGGGCGTGAAGCTGCGCGACGTAAAGACCGGCGAAACCGACACGCTGCACATCAGCGGCCTGTTTCTTGGCATCGGCCATGAGCCCAACGCCAAGTTCTTTGCCGGCCAGATGGATCTCGACGACGAAGGCTACATCAAGACCACCAACAACGTATTCACTACGAATAAGGGCGAGATCATTCCTGGCGTCTTTGCCTGCGGCGACGTGCAGGACCGCCGCTACCGCCAGGCGATTACGGCAGCCGGCTCCGGCTGCATGGCCGCGCTCGAGGCGGAAAAGTACCTTGAGGAGCGGGGGCATTGAATTAACGTAGCGCCGTCTTCAGACCCGGGGCCCCGGCGAATGATTCTTATTCGCTGGGGTGGTAGACCTGCACACTCCTCGCACACGCAATTCACCTTTCTCGGATGAGGTGATATCATGCCGCAAATCTTTCCCGGCCGCTACACTGCGCAGAGCAACGAGCCCTTCGTCGTCTTCCTGATTGGTATGAGGATCAATCGCCTGCTCGCCGTTCCAAGCTGGACACGCGTAGCAGCCGCCATGCCGCGCATGATCGCCGAGCTCAAGCGCCAGCCTGAACTCGGCCTGCTGCACGCCGAGTTCTTTCTTTACTGGCGCGGCGTCGCCGTCGTGCAGTACTGGCGCAGCTTTGAGCAGCTCCACGCCTACGCCCATGCGAAGAATGCGGCGCACCTGCCGGCGTGGGCCGAGTTCAACCGGCGTATCGGCGGCAACGGGGTGGTGGGAATCTGGCATGAAACCTACACCATTGCGCCGGGGCAATACGAGTCGGTCTACGCCAACATGCCGCGCTTCGGGCTGGGCGCAGCAATCGACCATCTGCCCGCCACCGGCCGCCTCAATGACGCCCGCAGCCGCATGGCGCGGCCCAGCTAGTAGCTGTCTTCTAAAACTTGTGAAACATGAAGAACGCGGCGCCCACCAGAAATACTCCGGCGACCGCGTGATTCCAGCGCAGATGCGAGCCAAAATAGAACGTGGCGAAAACTCCGAAGACCGTCAGCGTGATGATCTCCTGGATCACTTTGAGCTGCACCAGCGTAAAGCGGCCGTAGCCCAGCCGGTTGGCGGGAACCTGGAAGCAATACTCGAAAAACGCAATCGACCAGCTCACCACGATCACCTTCCACAGCGGCTGACTTTCAAACTTCAAATGACCGTACCAGGCGATGGTCATGAAGATGTTGGAGCAGATCAGAAGAACAATTGTCCACATGGGTGGGTTGGATGCTGCAACAATAGAAAGCGTTGCTGAAAACGAGACGCGCCCATGAAACTCGCGCTGCGCGAAATATCGTCCCGGAGGGACGATAGGAGTTTGGCCCAGGCGAAGTTTGCGCAGGCGAACGCAGTCCTGGGAGAACGCAACTAGGTTGACTGCAGCCCCGAACGGGCGGCGCGAACATTGGAGAATCACTACTACTCTCAGCCAGGATTGAACGATCTTGGATTGAACGATCTTGGAATGAACGATCTCAGAATGACCGATCTCGCTGACAATTTCGCCAAGCTTGAGGATGCCATTGCCGCCGCCTGCCGCGCCGCTGGCCGCGCCCGCAGCGAAGTGGAGCTGATGGCCGTCTCCAAGACCTTTCCCGCCGAGACCATCCTCGCCGCCGCGTCGCTGGGGCTCAAACTTTTCGGCGAGAATCGCGTGCAGGAGTGGGCCCTTAAGAGCCTCGAACTCCGTCCAAAACTCGAAGGCGCGGAGCGCTGCCATCTCATCGGGCATCTGCAGTCAAACAAAGCCGCCCGGGCCGTCGAGCTCTTTGACGGCATCGACTCGCTCGACTCGCTGCGCCTCGCCGAACGCCTCAACGATGCAGCCGGCAAACTCGGCAAGCGTCTGCCGGTACTCATCGAGGTCAAGCTCAGCGCTGAAGAAACCAAGGCAGGCGTCGACCCCGAATCCAGCCAAGCGGCGCAGTTGCTCGAGGCCCTCCCCGGCCTCACCTCACTCAACGCTCGCGGCCTCATGACCATCGCTCCGTGGGGCGCGCCTGACGAGGTCACGCGCGCCTGGTTTCGCAGCCTGCGCACCTGGCGAGATCGCTGGGCCCAGGCGTATCCGCGTTTGAATTTCGAGGTGCTTTCCATGGGCATGAGCGGCGATTTCGCTCTAGCCATCGGCGAAGGCGCCACCCGCATCCGCGTCGGCACCGCGCTCTTCGGCAAGCGCAGCCCGGCCGCAGCAAATGCGTCCGCAGCAGGGAAACCCGACTGATGCTGCGCCAGACAAAAGACGGAGTCACGCTTGCCGTGCGCGCCCAACCTGGCGCAAAAAAGACCGCGATAATTGACGTCTACGGCGAGGGCGCTCGAGCGCAACTAAAGATCGCGGTGAATGCCCCGCCCGTCGAAGGCCGCGCGAACGATGCGCTGATTGCCTTCCTGGCCGAGACGTTCTCGCTGCCCAGAAGCGCGGTGGCTGTAGCCTCCGGCGCAAACTCGCGGAGCAAGGTCTTTCTGCTCCGCGGCATGGCCATGAAGAATGCCGAAATTGCACTTGCGCGAGCGGTCAAAGAACCACGCGGATAGCGCGCCGGGAAGGCCAAATCTTCAACGGGAATCACACTTGTTGATTTACTGAAAAGGCGCATTCACTACCCGCACAATCGTCTTGACAGGTCATCAGGATTCTCACATCATCAAAATGCTGGAGGCGCTCAAAGCCCCTGCCTCCGGTTGGTGACGCACAAATATACGCGGAACGAACGTCGTAGACCCCGGGCTGCGCGCTTATCGCGAACCGAACCTGTGCTTCCGGTCTGCCGCATTATTCGGCCGGCGGGTTGGCGCTGCGCATTGCATTTCCTGGAATTCGAGTGATGGAAAGAATATGAATACTATCGCCGGAAAGCGAGCCGGTAAGCCTGACACTCTCAGCGGCAAACTTTGCGGCTTTTGATTGCGGTTCCAGCAGATAAGCGTGGTCCTGATACCACAACCCATATTTTGAGCCGTTCTTCACGCATCGCCGCACGCAGGCGCGATCCGGAGTCATTTGCGACATTCGCTGGCAGTTCGTTCCACGGTGGGTGTCAGTCACAAACCCATCCCAGGCGGTCTCAGTCTGCGGAAGCGCAATTGAACTCGCCAACAAGAACAGGAGAATCAAGGGGAAGGTTTTCATTCTCAATTCTCCCTAACCTCGATCGACGCGCAGATGATAGCACGCCGGCAGATTCAAATTCCACGTTGAACCGTCTGCATCCGATGTCTGGTTTTTGTCTGCGCGGCAACGTTTTTCACACTCTCAGCGGAAAGCCGGCAGAGGCCGGACATGATTTCACAATGTGAGACGCAGGGCCGTTTCATAAATTTTCCATCAGGAAAATCAATTTTCTCTTGCTTTTTGTCAAATGTAGACGTATTCATTGACTAGGCGGTTAATCAAACTAATCATTGACTGGGCGGTTAATCAACTAATCCTGTTCCCGGGCGGTGAGGGCCATGAAGAACTCAAGAGAGCAGCAAAGAGAACACACCAGATC
Source organism: Occallatibacter sp. (assembly GCA_035504315.1). Taxonomy (GTDB): domain Bacteria; phylum Acidobacteriota; class Terriglobia; order Terriglobales; family Acidobacteriaceae; genus Telmatobacter. The sequence goes on along the minus strand of DATJSB010000105.1, from coordinate 6,866 downwards.
GGCAATACTGAAGGCTGCCATTCAAGAGTTGAGCGTGAATGGATTCGACGGAGCGAGCACCAGCGAGATCATGAAATCGGCCGGAGTCAACAAGGCTTTGCTCTATTACTACTTCAAGGACAAAGCGGGGTTGTACGCGGCGGCACTGGAAGAAGCAACCAGGCGGCGCATGGAATCGCTGAGCGCGGTTCTGAAGGCGGATTGCAGCGCCGGCGAACGCCTTTTGCGCACCGCGCTGCTGCATTTCGACAGATTCATTAAAGAGCCGGAGAGCCAGCGCCTGGTGATTTTCGAGGCGATACGCTCCTGGAGCAGGAAAGACAGGAAAACCGTCACGGTAAGCAAGGAGTATTCGGAATGGCTGGAACGAGCGCAGGCAACCATTCGCGAAGGCATTCGCAAACGCGAACTTCGCGAGGTGAATCCATTCCAGGTGATGATTGCGATGGTGGGGATGAACCTCCATTACTTTCAGAGTTCGCAATTGATCAGCTTTACTTCAGGAAAGGATGCGTTGAGCGGCCAGGCCGTAGCGGTACAGCGGAAAGCCATGCTGGAGTTTCTTGCTTCCGCGCTGTTTAGCGACCCAATTGAAGGCCGGCGCATTGCCAGGAAAGCTCTGAAGAAGATCCCGATTCCGATGTAATCCTGCCGAACTGTTGATTGCAATTTTTGTTCGCCTGTGCAGAGATGCACAGGCGATTGACTGTGAAAATGCACGCGGGCAATTCCGATTGTCATTCAGGTTGAGAGAGTGTTCTCTGAGGAATTGCCCTGGTGCTTTATCCGCTGCAGAAAGAGGGAGCCATTCCCTTCCATGCAACGAGGAACGATGAAGATGTCAGTTTCTGCAGCCCGAACGCCTCAAATCGGCTTACGCCCGGGGCGTTCGATTATTGAAGCATTGAACGTTTTGCGCATCCTGCGCGGACACGACCGCAGCTTGATGCGGAATTCAAAGGACCGCACCCGAACCGGCAGCAAAAGGCGGGTTGAAGGCGATCCCTATTCCGCGTCCGCCCAGTTGCGAGCCCTCATCGAGAGCACCCACGACCTGATCTGGTCGGTGGATCGGGAGTTCCGCCTCATCTCGTACAATCAGGCGCTGGCCAACCACCTCAAGAGGGAATACGGAGAGAGCGTGCCCTTGCTGGGCGCGAAGGCGCAGGACCGGCTGCCTCCCGATCGGTCGGCGTTATTGTCGTCGCTGTATGCGCGCGCGCTTGCCGAAGGGCCGTTCCGGATCGAATACCAGGTGACGGGCGGACAGTGGGTGGAGCTGTCGCTGAATCCGATTATCGAGAACGGTCAAACCACCGGGATCTCGGCTTTCGGCAAAGACATCACCGAGCACCGGCGGGCCGAGCTGGCGGTCAGAGAGAGCGAAGCTCGCTACCACACCATGATGCAAATGAGCGCGCAGTCGTTCGCCCTGTTGCGGCTCAGCGATTTCACCTACGTGGAGGTAAACGACGCATTCACTGAATTCCACGGATATGCGCCCGGGGAGGTGCTGGGCAGGACGCCGATGGAGGTGGGCATATTCGACGATCATCGCAGCCTGGAGGCGGCTCGCGAGGCGCTGACGGCGCGGGGAGAAATCCGGGACCGCGAAGTGCGCTTCCGCAGAAAGGATGGGAACCTGGCGTGGGGGCTCTCATCGGTCAAGCTCATTGAAATCGGCGGAGAGCAATACATTTTCTCGGTAACCCTCGACATTACGTGGCTCAAAGAGGCTGAAGAAAAGATCGCCAGTCTCAGCTTCTTCGATCCTCTCACCGGCTTGCCAAACCGGCGCCAGTTCCGCGAGCAGCTGGAGAAGAGCCGGCGCGAGATTAAAGAAACCAGGGGGCTGGAAGCGCTGCTGTTTGTCAACCTCGACAACTTCAGCACAGTCAATGACGCCCTGGGGCATTCCGGGGGCGACCGGCTGCTGCGCGAAGCGGGCGACCGGCTGAAAGCTTTTGCGCGAGACAAGGGTTTTGCAGCGCGTATGAGCGGTGACGAATTTGCATTCTGGATCACGGATCTGCCGGCAGACGCTGAAGCCGCGGCCGAGACGGCGTTCCGCGTGGGCACCGACTTGCTCAAATTGCTCAATCGCCCCTACCGCATCGACGGCCAGGAATTTGTGAACACGTCCTGCATTGGGATCAGCCTCTTTGAAAATCGGGCGGCGAATGTGAGCGACGTAATGAAGCGCGCCGACATGGCGCTGCACGAGGCCAAAGATGCCGGCCGCAACACGGTGCGCGTGTTCTCGCCGGAGCTCGCCGCCAAGGTGCGCGCGCGAGTGGCTGTCGAGGAGGAATTGCGGCTGGCACTTGCAGGCAACCAGTTCAGCCTCTATTACCAGCCGCAGATCGACTGCGGGCGCCTGGTGGGCGCCGAGGCTCTGCTGCGCTGGAATCATCCGGCTCGCGGAGTGCTTCCGCCCAGCGAATTCATTTGCGTTGCGGAGCGCACCGGCATCATTCTCCCCATCGGAGAATGGGTACTGGAGGAGGCATGCCGCCAGTTGGCCCGGTGGGCCGGCCGCGGCCGCTCCGAGTTGTCGATCGCGGTGAACATCAGTGCGCTGCAACTGCAGGACGCGGGCTTTGCCGGTACGGTGCTGAGGGCGCTCTCCCAGGCAAAAGCTGACGCCACGCGGCTCTGCCTTGAGATCACTGAGAGCACGCTAGTCGAGAACACTGAGGAGGCAGCCGCCAAGATCAGGGAGCTGCGCGCACAGGGAGTCAAGTTTGCCCTGGACGACTTTGGGACTGGCTACTCCTCGCTGGCCTACCTTCGCAGGCTCCCCATCGATTACCTGAAGATCGACCGTTCCTTCGTGCGTGACATCGACCTCGAGACGGGGAGCACGGTGCTTGCCGAGGCCATCACATCTCTGGGCGGGGCGATGCGCATTGGGGTGATTGCCGAAGGAGTCGAGACACGATTGCAGGAAGTCCTGCTGGCGCGCATGGGCTGCCTCATGAACCAGGGATACCTCTATGGAATGCCCATGCCGATCGAGGAGTTCGAAGCGCGTTTCCTTTAATCGCAAACAGTTGGCGGCAACAAGTTAGCTTATTGCCCTTTCTGGCGCACCAGTTCCGCTTCAAACGCCTGCTGGCGCTCGGCTACATACGCCTTGTACCCCGCGGGATCGATGAACGCGTCGTGGTCGCCATTCTTGAACCGCGCGTACTTCTCCGGAAGGTCGAAGTAGCCGCCGTGCGCGCCGAGGAAGATGTCGCAGGGCAGCGCTGCGAGCACCGCGAAACCGTGCTTGTAATCCGACGCGATCTGCGGATAGACCTTGTTGCCAACGAGTTTGTAGCCGGGATTCACGTTGGGGCTGCCGACAATTACTACGTGCAGCGTACGGCCATTTTCGTTCTCATCCATGGTCCAGGTCGTGGTGCCGCGCGTGTGCCCGGCCGTGAGGTGCGCTGTCAGCACGCTGCCCCCGAGGCTCACCGTGTCGCCGTCGTGCAGCACGCGATCGACCTTCGCCGGTGCAAAACGCATCGTCTTGTCGGAGCCATATTGAAAGTCGGTGCGTCCACCCGACTCGACGACCGAAACATCGGCGTCCATCACTTCGTACTTCGCGCCGGTCTCTTTCTTGATCTCGGCGCTCCCGGAACAGTGGTCGTAGTGCGCGTGACTGATGAGCAGGATTCCGATATCGCTCCACTTGAAGCCCAGCGCTTCAACGCTTTTGCGAATCAGCGGCGGCGACGACGCCAGGTTGCTGTTGATGAGGATGAGGCCTTTCGGCGTGACCACGAGATACGAAGCCAGATCGGCCGAGCCCACGTAGTAAAGATTCCCGGCGATGCGAAAGGGCGGGAACGGCTTGGTCCAATCAGGCGGAACACCGGCGCGCAGAGGGCCGGCGAACACAACAATAGACAGCGCCAGCAAGGCCGGCGCGATTTTGCGAAGTTTCATTTCACCTCGGCTGCAAGCAGGTTTTTGGCGGTTTCAATGGCGCGCTCGAGATGCACGCCGCGCGAGCCTTTGATGAGCACCTGGTCGCCCGCGCGCAGATTGTGCGCCAGCCAATGGCCTGCGGCATCGGCATCGGGCAGAAAGAGCGACGCAACTCCGCCGGCGCAGGCCTCTTCGGCAATAAACCTGGCGTTGCCCTGCACGCCTACAACCATATCGAGGTCGGCATGCGCAGCCGCACGGCCGCAGGCAGCGTGCAGCGCCGGCGAGTGTTCGCCCAGCTCGAGCATTTCGCCGGCAACCAGGATACGGCGCGTGCCAGGGCGCGAAGCCAGTGTTTGAATCATGGAGTGCAGCGCCTCGGGGTTGGAGTTATAGCTGTCGTTCAAAATGGTTGCGCCGCCGATCTCGAGCAACTGGCCGCGCTTGTCGCCCGCCGTGAGCTGCGCCACCGCAGCCAGTGCGGCGTCGAGATCCACGCCCGCCTCGAGCGCCACGGCAAGGCCCGCAATCGCATTGGTCGCGTTGTGCGCGCCCAGCATCTGCAAAGTAAACGCGGCCTCGCGTTCACCGGCGCGGAATCGCACGTGAAGGCCGCTGAGATCTTCAGACGCCGACAGAATCTGCGGATCGGCGCAGGGACCGGAGCCAAAATAGACCGCAGTTCCGGCAAAGTCGCGGCCAAACTGCGACACGTACGCATCGCTGCAATTCAGGAACGCGACCCCGTTGGAGGGCAGCGACGCCACCAGCTCGAACTTGGCGCGCGCAATCCCGGCCTGGCCATCGGCAAAGTTCTCAACGTGCGCATTGCCTACATTCGTCACCAGGCCCCAATCGGGCGAAGCGATACGGCATAGTGCTGCAATCTCGCCGGCGTGGTTCATGCCCATCTCCACCACAGCGATCTCGTGCTCCGGCTCCAGACGCAGCAACTGCAACGGCAGGCCGAAGGCGTTGTTCAGGTTGCCGCGCGACTTCAGCACGTTGAACTTTGCGCCCAGCGCGGCCGCTGCGGCTTCCTTGGTGGTGGTCTTGCCTGCCGATCCGGTAATGGCAACCACGCGTTTGCCCCACTGCCTGCGGACATGCGTGGCGAGCAACTGCAAAGCAGCCAGCGGGTCCTCGGTAATCAGCAGCGGATGAGCGAGCGCTGCATCAGGCAGGCTGGCCACGCGCGCGCGCGAAACCACCGCAGCCAGCGCGCCGGACTCCAGCGCCGCAGCCACGAAGTCGTGCCCGTCGAGACGGTCGCCGCGTACCGCAAAAAACACCTCGCCGCGACCAATGGTACGCGAATCGATGGAGTAGCCTTCGGCCAGCAGCGCGCCGGCATTCGGCACGCTCGTCGCGGCCTCCAGCATGGCCCCGGTCCCCATCGCGATTTCGGCAAGCGTGAGTCTCATTGATCACCAACGATACGGCGAACCGAACGGCAATTCAATGACGCAGATGGTTCACCTGGTACCTGCGTAACCGAGCCGGGCGAGCGCGTGCAGAGCCACCTCGGCGTCGTCGAACGGGATGGTGCGATCGGCGAGGATCTGTTCCTTCTCATGCCCCTTGCCGGCAATCAATACAACGTCGGCCGGCGCAGCCTTGGCGAGTGCGGCGTAAATGGCCGTGGCGCGGTCGGGCTCAACCACGTATTTGACGCCGGTCGCGAGCAATGCAGGCTCGATCTCGGCAAGAATCGCCAGCGGATCTTCAGAGCGCGGGTTGTCGCTGGTCGCCACCACAAAATCGCTGCCTTCGCCCGCGACCTGGCCCATCTTGGGGCGCTTGGTGCGGTCGCGGTCGCCGCCGCAGCCAAAGAGAGTAATCACACGGCCGCCAGTGTTCTGAGTCATTTGCCGGGCCAGCGCGATCAGGTTGCGCAGCGCATCGTCGGTGTGCGCGTAGTCCACAATTACGGTAAAGGGCTGGCCGGCCGAAACTGGCTGAAAGCGGCCGGGCACCGGGCGGAGCTGCGGAACCGCATCGACGAGTTGGCCGAATGAAATGCCGCGCGCATGCGCAGCGGTGAAAGCTGCGAGCAGATTAAAAACGTTGACTTCGCCGGCGAGGTGCGAGTCGAGTGTCGCCGAACCGGCCGGCGTCTCGAGCTGGATGGTTGCGCCTGAGGGTGTGAGCGTGTAGCTTATTGCGCGCCACTCGCCCTCGCCTATGCCATACATGCGAACCTCGGCTCCGGCGTTGCGGGCGGCGCGCGCCAGCTCTTCCCCATGCGGATCGCAGGCGTTGATCGCCGCGACGCGCGGCGCGGCGTAGCGGGATCCGTCAAACAGCAGGCGCTTGGCGGCGAAATAGTTCTCCATCGTGACGTGATAGTCGAGATGGTCGCGGGTGAGATTGGTGAAGACCGCGACGTCGAAGTCGATGCCGGCCATGCGGCCTTGGTCGAGTGCGTGGCTCGATACTTCGGTCACCAGTTCGGCCGCGCACAGTTTCGCGCCTTCGGCCATCAGCTCATACAAGTCGCGCGACTCCGGGGTGGTGTGAATCGACGGCCGCACTTCGCCGGCCACGTGATATTCGATGGTGCCGATGAGGACCGTCTTGCGCGAACCAAAGTTCAGCAGTGACTCAGTGAGAAACGCCGTTGTGGTCTTGCCGTTGGTCCCCGTGATGCCGGTCGCGGCGAGCTTGCGCTCGGGATGGCCGAAGAATGCCGCCGCTGCCTGTGCAAGCGCGCGGCGTCCGTGCTCGACTTCGAGGACTGGAAACCCGGGCTGATAAACACACAGATGATCGAAGGTTTGCGCGGCATCGGTAATGATACCGAGCGCGCCCGCGGCGATGGCCTTTTCGACGTAGCGATTGCCGTCGGTCGAGCCGCCCTTCATGGCGACAAACACCGCGCCTGGCCGCACCCGGCGCGAGTCGTATTCGATTCCGGTGATGGGTTCGTCTGAACCGCCCGC
>DATJSB010000104.1:0-3694 GCA_035504315.1 Occallatibacter sp. | reverse complement strand
TGCACGACCCCAGTTTCGACAGCGCCTTAAGAAATTAACGATGCGTCATCGGACGGTTTGCTTTCGCTCATCTCCTCGATACCTACCTAACAACCTTTCTGGCTGCCTTTTCCACGGTCGTTCACCACCACGCCCTTTCGGGACGAAGCAGCACCGCGCGGTTTGAAGCCAACTCCTGCAAGCCGGCTCCGGGAGGCTGTCTCCCATCTTCGGTACAGCATCAAAAGCTCTCACTTTTGTTCGTGACACACTGCCGTTAATTTCCCCTCTTTCCTGCATACTGGAAATGAATGACCTTCTATCCCAGCCCGGCGACCTATTACTCTCTGGTAACAAATTACCGATTAGCTATTGGCAAGAAATATAACCCCCCCACCCCCCCCTGGGGGTTAACCAAAAGGTAATCGGCCGCCCATTCCACAACACCTATATAAATCAATCACTTATAAAAATGTAACAACGAAAATCTGTTACAAAAGCGTTTTTTGGCCTCCGAACGTGCCTTTCCCCATTTTCACGCCATTTCGGGCTGGATCCTTGAGGCCGCTTCCGCTTGAAAGCCGCGAGCCTTCGTGCAGGTTCCAATAGAACCCTGAACTTATCGAAGTCCGTTTTCCGGTTTGCTGATCCCGATTTGCTAATGTTGACCCATGGCGCAATCCACACCAACGCCGGATGAAACCGAGATCGATCTTCAATCGCTTGTGACCGATGTTGTATCCGAGGCCATGAAGGCGGGCGCCAGCGACGTCGAAGCCGTGGCGCGCGAAGGCGACGAGTTCAGCGTGAACGTGCGCATGGGCGAGGTAGAAACAATCAAGGAGTCGGGTTCGCGTGCGCTGGGGCTGCGCGTCTTCGTGGGCAAGCGGTCTGCGTCGACCTCGACCAGCGACCTGACGCCCGCAGGCGTTCGCAAGCTGGTGGAGGGCGCGCTGGCGCTGGCGCGCATCACCGAAGAAGATCCTTACGCAGGCCTGCCCGATAATGAAGAGTTTGGCGCTTCAGGCGCGGCTCCAAGTGCAGACGACCTGCATCTTTACTACGACGACGTTTACTCGCTGCCGGCAGTTGAGCGCGTTGAATGGGCGCGGCGATGCGAGGCCGCAGCGCTGGCTGCCGATCCCAGGATCAACAACTCAGACGGGGGCAGCTTTGACGCCTCGACCGGGCGGCGCGCGATGGCCAACTCGCGCGGGTTCGTGGGCGGATACCGCTCCAGCTACGCGGGCGTGAGCGCTGCTCCGCTGGCCACCGATGCAGACGGAAAGATGCAGCGCGATGGCTGGTGGTCGAGCGCGCGATGCTTCGCGGATCTCGAAAGCCCTGAAGCTGTAGGCGCTGAAGCCGCAAGGCGTACGCTCCGAAGGCTCGGCGCGCGGCGGGTTCCTACGCAGCATGTGCCAATCGTCTTCTCGCCTGAAGCCGCGCGGACGTTGATCGGTTCCATCTTCGAAGCAGTTTCAGGCGACTCGATCTGGCGCGGCGCGTCGTTCTTGGCGGGCAAGTTGGGCGAGACGATTGCCGTGCCCGCACTCACCTTGGTCGACGACAACCTGATGATTTTGCCTAACGGCGAAGGCGGATTCGGCACTTCGCCTTTTGACGCGGAAGGACTGCCCTCGCGGCGCACGGTCGTGATTGATCAGGGCGTGCTGAAAAGCTACATGCTGAACACGTACACGGCCCGCAAGCTGGGCATGAGATCCACGCACAATGCTGCGCGGGGGCTCGCCGGCGCGCCTGGGATCGGGTGCGGGAATCTGTACGTTCAGCCTGGGAACTACTCCAAAGAGCAAATCCTCAGAGAGCTCAAAGACGGATTGTATGTGACGAGCCTGATGGGTTCCGGCGTGAATGTGGTAACGGGCGACTACTCCCGCGGCGCGGCCGGGTTGTGGATCGAGAACGGCGAACTGACCCACGCGGTAGAAGAAGTGACGGTTGCCGGCAACCTCGGCGACATGCTCAGGAACATCGTCGCGATCGGCAGCGATCTGGAGTTCAAGACCTCGATTGCATCGCCCACGCTGCGGATTGACGGGATGACGGTTGCAGGAACCTGAGAGCGTGACTCGTGACTCGCGGTTCGTCACTCCATTGCTGGGGTTGAGCTCTAGTAAGCTTTTTGCAGGATGGCTGAAGGAGTGCAGACCGGTTCAGGATTGGCATCGCAGCCGCATGCTCCAATGAGTGAGATTGGCTTCGACCCTGCTGACGCGAAGGCCGCGCTTGCGCAACTGCCCCAAACAGCAGCGGTGTTTGCGCTCTATGGTGCCGACCAACATGCGGAGCCGTACATTGGCCGCACGCCGAATTTGCGCGGACGGCTCGAGCGGCTGCTGCAGCCATCCGCCAGGCATCCCAAACGGCTGCAACTCGCCGGGCGGGTGCGGCGCATTGCGTGGCAGATTACGGGGTCGGAGTTCGAGTCCCTGCTTCTCCAATTCGATCTGCTCCAAAAGTTATACGGCACCAAGTGCCTGGAGCGCATGCACCTGCGCGCGCCCGCCTTTGTGCGGTTTCTCGGGTCGAATGCGTATCCGCGCGTGGTGGTAACGCACCGGCCCAGCCAGCGCGAGGCCGACTGGGCATATGGACCGTTCCCGTCGCGCGCAGCGGCCGAGCGATACGTGGATGAGGCGCTGAAGCTGTTTTTGCTGCGGCGATGCACCGACGATTTGAATCCCGATCCCAAGTTTCCGGGGTGCGTTTACTCCGAGATGAAGATGTGCCTGGCGCCCTGCTACAAGGGCTGCACCGACGAGCGCTACGGCGAAGAGTCGGCTGCCGTGGAGAGCTTTTTAGCCACCCGCGGCGAGAGCCGGCTGATAACGCTGAAGGCCCAGCGCGAACAGGCATCGGCGGATCTGAAGTTTGAGACGGCGGCGGCGATTCATGCGCAGGTGCAGAAGGTTGAAAGTGTGCGGGCGCTTGCGGCCGAGCTGGTGCGGCCAATGAGCCGGCTGCGCGCAATGATCCTTCAACAGGCGGCGAATCCGGGAGAGGTTGCCGTTTTTCTGTACGAAAATGGCTTGCTGCGTGGTCCGGCCGTGTTTTCGACCGCCGGAATGAGGATCCAGAACGAGCAGTCGGGGTCGACCTCGCTATTCGCGCAGCCGATGGCATTAGAACCAGTTGTCGAAGAACAGGGAATTGGGAATAGGGAACAGGGAATTGAAAGGCAGGGGCTTGGGGCCAGTGACTTAGAGACTAAGGCGGTTGCAAAGGCTCATCGCACCATGCTGGAGACGCGGCTCGAAGAATTACTGGCCGCGCTTGCGGCTTCGCAACCGGCGCCATCGGCTACGGTGCGGCAAGGGCACTTGGCTCTGCTCAAGCGCTGGTACTACCGGCCTGAGGCGAAACGCGCCGGCGAGATTTTCTTTCCCGACGCGGATGACCGCTGGCCGATCAGGTCGATTCTGCGTGGAATTGGGCGCGTAGCCGCGAAGGCGATTGCGCTTGCTCAGGCAAATGTCTGACATTTCACTTTGAACGAAGTATGGTTCTTGCTGCCTCCATTATTCTCGCCATCCACCTCGCGTGGATTGTAGCAGTCATCTTCGCCGCATTCTGCACGCGCGGCCGTCCGGTGTGGAGCGCCGTGCACATTGTGGCGTTGCTGTGGGGGATCGCCGTCGAAGCAGGGCCATGGCCATGTCCTCTGACTCTGGCGGAAGAGTACTTCGAAACG
>DATJSB010000103.1:0-3950 GCA_035504315.1 Occallatibacter sp. | reverse complement strand
TCGCGCAGCTTTTCGAGTGCTTCAATCAGCCGGTTGTTGTCGCGCTGGTGCAGGCCGATGGAAGGCTCGTCGAGGACATAAAGCACGCCCCGCAGCCGGGAACCGATCTGCGTGGCGAGTCGTATGCGCTGGCCCTCGCCGCCCGAGAGCGTGGCGGCGTTTCGGTCGAGCGAGAGGTAATTGAGTCCCACCGCACAGAGGAACTCGAGCCGCTCCACAATCTCGCGTTTGATGCGGTCGGCAACGAGCGCTTCGCGCAATGTGAATTGCAGATTGATGGCTGCCGAGAGCGCGCGATTAAGAGGCAGAGCCGTAAAGTCGGCGATGGAGAGCCCGCCAATTTTTACAGCCAGCGACTCAGGCCGCAGGCGTTTGCCGCGGCATGCCGGGCAGGGCGTGGCCGACATGAAGCTCATCATGTATTCCCGATAGCCTTCGCTGCGCGCCTCCTCGACGTTGTCACGGAGGTAGGCCAGGATGCCATGAAAGCCCGTGCGCGGCGCTTCGCCTTTGGGAGGGCCGTAGACCAGGATGTGCTGATGCTTCACAGGCAAATCTTCAAACGGAGTCTTGAGATTGATGCCGTATCGGCCAGCGGCGAGCTCGATTAATTTGACGAGATACTGAGATGCCGAACCCGGGCCGAGGCCGCCATCGAGCAATGGCTTCGACCAGTCGGTGATGACCTTGGCAGGGTCGAAGTCGTAGAGCGAGCCCAGGCCGTGGCACTCCGGGCAGGCGCCAAATGCTGAGTTGAAGCTGAAGCTGCGAGGCTCGAGCTTGGGCACATCGAGCCCGCAATCGGGGCAGGCCATCGACGAAGAAAACAGTTGCTCCGTCTGGCCGCCTGAGCCTCCGCTCAAAACAACCAGCACCAGGCCGTTGGCGAGTTGGAGCGCCTTGGTTATGGCCTGCTCGAGACGCTTCTCCGCGGACGGTTTACTGCTTGCCTGCGGCTCTGCGGTTCCCACCCTCGTCGAGGTCACCGGGGCATCCTTCAGCAGAATGCGATCAATAATCGCCTCGATCGTGTGATTCTTGCGTCGATCCAGCAGAACCGGCTCGGAAAGATCCCGGATTTCTCCATCCACGCGAGCGCGAAATCCTTGCTGATCAAGCTCATCCAGCAAATCCTTAAACTCACCCTTGCGGCCTCGCACCACCGGAGCCATGATGGTGACTCGCTCACCGCGTCCGAGTTCAAGGATGCGCTGGACGATCTGATCGGAGGTCTGGCGGGCAATCGGGCGGCCGCAATTCGGGCAGTGAGGAGTGCCGACCGAGGCGTAAAGCAGGCGCAAATAGTCGTAGATTTCGGTGATCGTGCCCACAGTCGAACGTGGACTGCGACTGGTAGTCTTTTGTTCGATTGAAATGGCCGGGCTGAGGCCCTCGATAGAATCCACGTCGGGCCGCTCGATCTGGTCGAGAAACTGGCGTGCGTAGGCCGAGAGCGTCTCCACGTAGCGGCGCTGGCCCTCGGCGTAGATGGTGTCGAAGGCCAGGGAGCTTTTGCCGGAACCGGAGAGTCCCGTGACCACCGTGAACGTGTTGCGCGGAATGCGCACATTGATGTCGCGCAGATTGTGCTGGCGCGCGCCGCGCACCGAAATGTGGGTTATTGCCATGGCCGGGGTGATCAGAGGACGGAGGTATCAACAAGGGAGTCGCGACGCCTGTTCACAGCGTTGCAACACCCTGGGGGTATTCTATTTGCCAATAGAAATCGTGGTCAACGCGGGTGGCAAAAAGGGGCGTCTCTGCGACAATCGCAAAGGCGGCAGGCTGTAGGGCGCATCTAACTTTCTAGCGCCGGTGTAAAAGGAAAGGAAGTTGGCCCGCAGGCGGAGATGATGGCGAATCTGTTGAATCTGGCTATGTTGGCATGTGCGACCGTTGGGTCGATGGTTTTCGGAATCCTGGCAGCCTATGCCATATTGCGCGTCGGTTTTGCCCTCATGCGGCCGCAGAGTCCAGTGCCCATCAAAGCAGACCGGCCCGAGCCCGCTGGCACGCTGTAAGCACCTGCCTCGGCATTCGATTCATTCAAAAAGCAAAGATAGTATGTCGATTTCCTGACGCGCGCCTGGCTCGTGCTCTGAGCGAGTGCGCAAGCTTCGCCCGGGATGGGTTAGACCCTTATTGAGGCGGGGTTTGTTGCTGCTGTTGTTGCTGCTGTAGTTGCTCCTGGCGCTGCTGTTCCAGCTCTGCCCGGCGCTCTTCCATCTGCTGATATTGCTCTGGGGGCATTCCCTGAGGTCCAAACCCATTGCGCATCGGTGGAATTCCAGGCATAGGCTGCTGCGGCTGTTCGTATTCGCCTGCCTCTTCGTTGTTGTTTTGTGCGTTGTTGGCCGGAGCCGGTCCGGTGGGGCGATTGGTGAGCACGATCTCCCGCGGGGTTCCCTGGCCCTGGTCGCCTACCATCAAAACGTTGTAAGCGGTTCCGTCGAGCAGCTGAGCAATAACATCGCGAGCCGAACCTGGGCCATAAGAGCCAAAAATGCGCTCTTCCCCGACTTTGCCGTCCAGCTTGGCGCCGGTGTCTGTGGCCACTTCGTGCAGAATCTGCTCGAGACTTGAGTTATTGGCTTCAATCGCAAGCCCATGAGTATCCCAAATGATCTTGGCGGGAGCGGGCTTGTCGTTGGCTGGCCAGTCAGGCTTGGGCGGTTCGGGTGGGGGTGTTGGGGCCGCTGCTTGCAAAGGCGTGGAGGGCGAGGACGCGCTGGTAAGGATCTTATTTGCTTTGTGCGATTTATACGTGGCGTGCGCAGGATGCGTGCCAGCAATAGCCGACGCCGGAGCCGGGTTTTGGGCAACCAGCAGTGCGCCGGAGCCTAAAAGTGCCATCAGTGCCGCGGTGATCGACAAACTCGCCATCAAGGCAGGTTGCCGCTGCCGGCGGCAAGCTATCGAATTTGTGCCGGATTGCACTTTTCAACGTCCCCCGCGCCGGGTGAATCGCCTGAGACTTGGACCGGCATTCTGCGCCGCCGCTGTGTACTAGACTAGCAGTGACCCACAGACGCTCAAAACGGGCGTCAAATAAGAGCGAAGAGCATGTTTTTCACTCTCGCCCGTGCCGAATCGAAAAGCATGTCCCTGGAGAGGATACCGCGAACTATGCGTTCATGGTTAAAGGTTTTGGCTGCGGCCGCCCTGATTTGTTTTTCAGCGGCGGGATTTGGCGCCACTTGCACGATGCAGGCTGAGCTCTCGAGCGCGGATCGCGAGGCGCTTGCAGCCGCAGGAACGCGCATTGCGGTCGCCGTAGTGAGCCAGGACCTGACCGGGCTGAAGTCTCTGTTGTTCCCGGCCGAGGCTTCGGCATGGGATTCGATCAGTGCAACGGTCGACCAGGGGCAGGCGCTGCTCCAGGGTGGCCAAATCACGGTTCGCGACGTATTCTTGCTGGACGCGAGCACCCAACCGTCTCAAGCCGACACGCAATTCTTCTGCTCCAACTCAAGTGGCTCGCTCACGGTGACGATCCTTATGCGAGCGTTGCCTCCGGGCCGATACGCGGTGGTGCTGGCGGACGCGGTGGGCGCGCCCCTGGCAGGACAGTTGGGGCTGATCCTGGCATGGGACCAGGCCAGCTCGTCGTGGATGCTGGCCGGGCTTTCGCTTCGCCCCGGCGCGCTCGATGGCCATGATGGCGTGTGGTACTGGAAGCGGGCCCGCGATCTGGCCGCCGAAGATCCGTGGAGTGCGTCGTACCTTTATGATGCAGCTCATTATCTCTTGCTGCCCGTAGACTTCATGGGGTCTCCAAATCTTGAGAAGCTGCAACAGGAGCAATCGCAGATATCGCCCGATCCGCGCACTGCTCTGCCACTCTCAATTCCCGACGGAGATCGGACCTGGAAGATCGTGGGAGTGGCGCTGGACGCATCGCTGCGCGAGCCAGACCTGGCTATCGCATATCAATCGACGGGCGTGACCGA
>DATJSB010000102.1:0-8768 GCA_035504315.1 Occallatibacter sp. | reverse complement strand
CCGCGGACGGGTTCGTGAAAGCCAAGCAGAGTATTGATGAGTGTGGATTTTCCGGCGCCGTTGGGGCCGAGCAGGCCGATGGCGTTGCCGCGCAACTCGCCCGTAAGGCCGTCGAGGACGGTTCGTCCGCCGAGTCGCACTTCAAGGCCATCTAGCTCAATCATGCCCACATCATTTAACTACGGCTGGGAAGGCAGACTTGTTCCGTGAGTCGCAGACTTGTTTCGTGAATCCAGGATCGCGCCCAGCGTGAGGAAATCGAATCCGAATAGACGGCTGTCGCTGGCGGCCTCGATGCGGGTGTCCTTGCCCCACGCGCAGGCTACGGTTGGCCGGGAATCGGCGGCCAGCTTGCGAATTGCGTTCGCCGAATCACCACTGAATTGAGAAAGCAATGGCGTCAGCACCGGGCTCAGGTTCTGATAGGCGACCGCGGAGTAATTTTCATTCTCATCTCGGGGAAGCAGCGCGCGGAACGCAGCCGACTGGCCGAGCGAGTCCCCGCTTACGTTAGTCTGCAACGCGTCCATCAGCAGGGCGCGCTGAGGCGCCACGATCATATAGCCGTCGTCAAACGTATAGTTCGCCACAACGTTTCCGGTGGTAACGTCTTGAATCGCGTAATAGCGCTGCGAACCGGCGGTGCTCGGCTCGATGGCAATGGTATGCGCCTTGGTCCCCTGCGTCTGGCTGTTCACCGCCTGCACCATTCGCTCGAGCGTGTTCTCCATCAGATCAGGATCGTTGACTTCAATGACGACTTTCCAGGACGGAGTGGGCAGGACTGGACCATCGAGCGCGATCAGAAAGTCGCCGCCCAGGTTGGCCATCAGGTCGTCGCGCACGCTGATCTGAAGCTTGGAATCGATCTCGCTCCAACTTTCATTGGAGCCCTTGGACTGCGAAGCCATCTCCATGATGTCGTCCGCGATGGCAGCCGGATCTTTCGAGAGTCCCGCAACCACAACGGCAGCATTCGGGCTCACAAAATCCAGCGACTCGATGGGCGCAGGACTGCCCAGCCAGGAAGCTATCCGCTGCCGCGTACCGGAAAACTGCAGGTTCAAATGATTTTCCGGCATCCCATTGGTCTCGCGATGCTCGGCAATCAGATATTCGAGGTCGCCCACGCCACTGTTTTCGAGGGCAGATTCGCGGCCCGGCGCCAGCGTCCCGCGGTTCGTCAGGTTTTGCAACATGGCGTGCAGGTCGGCGGCAAGAATGATGCCTGCGCCGCGCTGGTAAGCCGCGGAAATCTGCTTGCCGAATCCGCTCGATGCAAATCCGCTCGAGCCCGCGCCCAACTGCGCGTCGAATTCCTTCAGGGTCGCGATGCTGTTTGAAAACACCACCTCGTGTTCGCGAACCAGGGCATAGCCTCCATGGACCGCGGTGGTGTCTCCAGCCCCTGCCAGCGAAGCCTCATCCAGAACGACAAGTCCGCCCGTCGGTCCTCCCGTTGTGTTGGAGAATTGCTGGCGCAGCTCGGCATCCAGGCCGCTGCGCTCGACTTGGGCAAGTACGGCGAATCCGGGGTGATTCGCTTGTCCGATTCCCGCGATGACAACTTCGTCGCCTAGATACTGGCTCACGTCGTGGATCTTCTCCACCAGCGAATTCAGGTCCTGACTATTACGCTTCTGGCCGCGCGCCCACCACTGCTGTAATTCGGGGCTTTGGCTCAACTGGTCCTGAAAAATGGCGTTCGCCTGGCTCAGGTAGTCGCCCAGATTCGGAATGCTGATATACAGCAATGTGTTGTTCGGCATGCGCGGCAGAAGATCGCTGCTGTAACGCGACTGTGGAAACGGAATCTGCGCAATGAGATGCTGCACATTGGCCAGTTGCGCCATGAGCCCGATGTACTTTTGGTGGTCGGCACTCCACGCGAACTCCTGATCGAGCGGCTCGGGAGCGAGATTGTCGCTGGTCGCCATCTGCTGGCCCGGATGCAGCAACGCATGCACGCCGGCGTGCGCCACGTCGACCGATCCCTGCAACACCGCAACGCGCGATCCCTTGATGCCCGAGTCGACAGAGAAGAGCGTTCCAGTAACGGCCACCTGGCAATCCGGAGTTCTCACATATAGATGGCCTGAGGTGCGGTGCGCGGCAGTGACGATCAGCGCGCCCTCATGGAGCGCAACGGTGGTGTTTCGTCCGCGTGCGCTCACGTCCAGCGTGCTGCGCTGATTCACTTCCACAACTGAGCCGTCTGAGAGGCGCAGAACGGCACGTGAGTCGCCTGAAGTTCGCATTCGGTCTCCCTCGACCAATTTTGCGCCAGGGGCGAGTTGCGTATTTCCCGGTCCGGAGATCAGATAGGCCGAGCCGTCAATCGATTCGACCTCTGCGCGGACTCCCGGAGGTACCTGCCAGTAAGCTTTGTACGCAAAGATCGCGATAATCATGAGCGCGCAGGAAAGCGCAAGCGCCCACCCCCATGCTTGAGGGTGCATCCGCGGCGTGGACGCGACGCGCTCCTGCGACGCGATGCGAGGCCGTGTCCAGTCGACGGCCGCTTCTGCCCCGCCTTCGCGGAAATGCCGCAGGCACAGACCGCACTCCCTGAGATGCGCCTGCACCAGAAGTGACCGAGCCTCAGAAAGAATGCCGACGCGATAGGAGTTCATTAACTGCCGCACGTCGTCGCAGTTCCGAATCGCTCCCGAGAAAACTTCGGGATTCACTTGAATGCCCAGTCGCTGCGCAGCATTCGCGGCGGAGGCGGTAATGGCCTCGGTGTCCGGCACATCAGCCTGTAGCGCGTGCGTAGCTCTATCCAGAATGGATCTCTCTTCCGGTTTCATCGCGTCCCCCGTTGTAACTCGGTCAGTCGTTTCTTCAGTTTCGATCGCGCCTGGTGCAGAGTCACCGCCACAACCGCTGACGAGGTGCCCATCAACTTCGCGATCTCGCGGTTCTCAAGCTCTTCAAGGTAGCGCAGCGCAAACATCTCCGCGGCTCGCGGCGCCAATTCGCCGATTGCCTGGCGCAGATGCCGGCCCAGCTCACGGCTCGTCATCGTGGTCTCAGGCGATGCGCCCGGCTCGGTCGAGGCCATGGCAGCGGCGCACTCCAGCGGTTCAGTGGCCGCAGCTTTGCGGCGCCGCGACAGGTCGAGTGCGCCATTGATGGCCGCGCGGTACAGATAACTTCCCGCATTCGCCATGGCCGCTGCTTCACCCGAACCCAGGCGCAGAAAAACTCCCTGCGCGACATCTTCCGCATCTGCCATATTCCCGGCGATGCGATATGCCGACATCAGCACGCGCCGATAGTGCTCCGCAAACAGTGGCGAGAGGCGGTCGTTGTGTTCCCCTACCGGAATGATTGCGGCAGCAGCGCCCACGGAACCACTTTCTTGACTCTTCATGAGGATGACGCTCCAGCAAGACAATTATTAATCGCGCCAATGCAAATTACGACGAGGCATGGTTGGATGTTCCGCGGCCGGAGATCGGGACCGGCGGTATTGTTCGAGTATTCTCTTGCCGGGTCAGTGCGCGCGAATGGAAATTCGTCTTCGGTCGCAGGCCTCTCGGATATTGCCCAATCGCCGAGTTACACATCGAGGCCGTGATCAGTGCTGAAATGTCGGCCAGTGTTCCACGATCGCACGACCAGGTTGAGGCAACAAAATCAGACACTGCGACGTTTTGGGTCAGTAATCGGCTCTTTGCGAGTAAATCATCAATGGATACACCGGCCTGAATGCGGCAATCGAGAGGCGGGCTGCCAGGAGGCCGACTTTCGAAAGCCAGCACGACTGCGGGTTTCAACGTCATGCAAGACGCGCCGGAGCTATACTTCGTATGTCGTTCACTTACATTCAGGTTCAGCTGCGTGCTAGGAGTGTTTGCTCAATGCGCCGGTATCGTAGTTATATTCTTTGTCTGATTGTTGTTGCCTTGAGTCTTCACAGCGCCGGACAAGTGCAGTCCAAAGATCCTCGCAACAACGGACATCAAAAACAGAAGCTGGCAGAGCTCGATCGCAGGCAGGTGATTGAGCGCCGCTTCTGGTCAAGGCATCCGGTGGCGCGTCCGCAATGGGGCAATGCGACTCCAGGCGCGCAACTGCTGGAGCTCCACCGGCAACGAGCCGCTGCACTGGCGGCGAGAAGCATGCGGGGCACGACGGCGAGCTCCCTCAGCAGTCCGCCCGAGGGCATTCTTCCTGGCGTACAGATGCGCGTCCCGTTTGCCGGCGGGTCGTACCCAACGTCGATTGTTACTGGGGATTTCAATAAAGACGGCCATCTCGATTACGCGGTAGCAAACGGAAACACAAGCGATATCTGGGTGTATCTGGGCAACGGCGACGGCACCTTCCAGCTTCCGCGCATTGTCCCATTAAGCCAGGGGCTGTCTCCGATTTATCTTGCGACTGCCGACCTGCGTGGAATTGGTACGCTGGACCTGGTGGTCGCGGAGTACGATACTTCCACAGTTGGCGTCCTGCTGGGCAACGGAGATGGGACCTTCGGTTACGAAACTGAGTACAGCCTGCCGGAGCCGCCCGGCGCGCTGACCATCAACGATTTCAATCACGATGGGAAGCTCGATATCGCGGCGGTGATGATCACCGAGTTCGATCCCGTGTCCGCAGCAGTACCGTACATTTCACTGCTCGAGGGGAATGGCGACGGTACCTTCGCCAATCCGATCATCACAAACAATTGGGGTTTTTACAGCAGCGTGACCAACGTCGATTCCGCCGACGTGAACGGTGACGGACTGCCCGACCTGCTCATCACCGGTCCGGCTGGTCTCGATAACTCCACGATCTACCTGAATAACGGCGACGGAACCTTCAGGGAGGTCCAGGAGGTAATCGGCACCTCAGCTTTCAACGCTCCTATCGACGGGAGGTTGGCCGATGTGAACGGCGACGGCTGCCCCGACGCCGCTGTGGCCGATATTGCCGACATGGTCTGGGTTTCGCTCGGCGATTGCAAGGGAGATTTCGCCGCGCCTCAAGCCATCCCCATGGGTGACTCAAACGCTGCGGTGCGCGTGGCCGATGTGAATGGCGATGGGTATCCTGACCTTGTTGCCTCGTCAGAGATTGTTCAGGAATTGAACGGGGCCTTTACGTCGGGAAACACAGTCAACGTGGCACTAGGAGACGGCAAGGGCAACTTCAGCGTGGCCCGCATTTATCCCGGGTCCTCTGAGGCCCTTTCTTTAGCGGTTGGCGACTTCAAGGGCGATGGCAAGCCGGACGTGGTTACCGCCGATATCGATACCGACACGACAACCGTCTTCCAGAATGACGGTGCTGGCGGATTCGGGTTCCCGCAGGGACTCGACGGCGGTATGACCAACTCAGGCACGTCGGTGATTGCCGTCGCCGGCCCGACATTTGCCGACCTTAACGGCGACGGCAAGCCGGACATGGTTCTGGTCGGTGGATCCAACGACCTGGTGACCACCTCCTACTTGAACGACGGCACGGGGCGATTTGCGCCCGCGGTTAATTCCGATTCAGGTATCCAGGCTTCTTCAAATGGTTTTGCGTTCTTGACATTCGGTGACTACCGGCTCGCGAATTTCAGGGGCACAGGCAAGCTGGATCTAGTTGGTATCGGCGTCGATGTCGCATACAGCTCCGCGACGCAGGTGATTTTCTTCCAGCCCGGCAACGGCGACGGCACGTTCGGCAAGGCTACTCTTACGAACGTGAGCGGGGCCGACGGAGCGATGGCGGTAGCTGATTTCAATGGCGACGGAAAACTGGATTTCGTGGCCGTCAACGGCGCCACGTCGCACACCTTGAACGTGTTCCTGGGCAACGGCGATGGAACCTTTCGGACCGGTTCCTCATTGAGTTTCTCCGACAACGCCTATTCCGTGGCGCGGGCATACGCGGGCGACTTCAACCACGATGGCAAAGCGGACGTTCTCGTCTTCACCACCGAAAACGGATACTGGACGACTGCGTCGACGGTCTGGGAGTTCGACGGCAACGGCGACGGAACCTTTCAGCCTGGCCGCCAACTCTTTACCGACTTTCAACCCTTCGCTCTGGCTGATGTCAACGGAGACGGGCGTCCCGACATTGCGCGCTACGACTTTATGTGGCCCGACGGGACGACCGAAACAGAAGGTCCTGCGCGGTTCACAACTTACCTCGGCCAGATCGATGGCACCTTCCTGGAGAGCAGCGCCTACGCGCCGTACACCGGTACACCGCAAGGGGTAGAGCCCTTCCTTCAGTACGGCGATCCGACTGACTCTTCGCTGGTGGGTGACTACAACGGCGACGGTAAACCCGAAGAGGTTGCCTTCCAGACCGGGAACGGGTTCGGAAAATATGCCCAGATGCTGATGGGCAATGGTGACGGCACTTTCACGCCAACCTACGATATCTTTCCTTTCAGCGCGTACAACTATCCCATCTGGGCCGCGAACTTCGACGGTACCGGATTCACCGACCTGTTGATGATCGATGACGGATCGTTCGGGGTCAGCGTCTATAAAGGCGCACCTGCGCCCACACTGCAGATTGGCCTCGCCCAGGAGATCGTAAACGGTACCAGCGGCTGCGGAGCAGTTTTTCCGGATATTGTCTCCGCCTCAGACCGCACGGTATTTCTTTCCTCATCTGTACCAGGCGTGGATTTGCCCGTGTCGATTGATCTCCCCGCCGGCTCCGCCACCGCCCAGTTCTGTTTTACGCTGGATTCCAGCTACGACTGGCATCGCGTTTTTGACGTCAATGCGCAGCTTGACGGCGGCACAGCGACGGCTTACTCGTCGCAAAGTTACTCGTCGGGCTTCAGCGCCACCGTTTCCACAACCACGCTGGCTCCGATCTACGGCGGCCAGAGCACCGCTCCATTCACAATTACGCTCACCGGCCAGCCAGGCTATAGCTCTGTCGCCACGCTTTCATGCGATGGCCTGCCGGCCGGTTACACTTGCACATTCGGTGCGAACACGCTCGACGTTGTGCCCGGCACGCCGGTCAGCACCTCCGTCGTGGTGAACACAACAGCTTCGAACGTGGAGTCCCCTGTCAACGTTACCATCGTTGCCGATGATGGCAACGTGATTCAGCGTCAAACCGTGGCCGTGAATGTCGCCTTCCTGACAATCTCAGGCAACTATGGAGGATCTGTCTTGCCGATCGCGTCGCCGGCCAGCAATAGTATGACTTTTTATGTGACCGGCATCCCACCCTACAGCTTCGGTTGTTCGGGGCTTCCAGCGGGAAGCAATTGTTCTTTCTCCGGGACACAGGCGAACTTTCCCAGTCAGAGCCAGATCACTCTCACGGTCGCCACGCCGTCAGGTCTGCCCGCCGTCAATACTCCCTTTCAGGTGAACGTAGCAAGCGGCGGCCAGAATGTTTCCGCGTCGGAGACTCTAGGAGTCTTCAGCATCACGGTGCAGCCTCCGACCGCAGGAACGGACTGGACGTTCGCCGGTAGTAGCCAGAACGTGACATTCCCCATCCAGGCCGCCAACCTCTCTTGGGGAGAAATCACTCTTGGATGTACGGTCAACATTTCCGCCTCCTGTCCAAACTTGATCTGGCCCATCTCTACGGGGACGGTGAATGATTATGTGACCCTCTCCGTTCCCGCTGGCACTCCTGTGGGTCAATACCAGATCACGTTGACGGCCAGCGTCGACGGAGCCACGCAAACCGACTCGTTCCCGTTTTATGTGGCCAGCATCGGCGGTTCGTTGAGCGCGAACTCATTGACGATCAAAAACTCTGGTTCGGGCAGCCTGAATGTGACGCTGAACGCAACTGCGGGCTTTAATGCGACAGTTTCTTTGGGATGCTCGTACCTTGCTTCTTTGACTTGTTCCTTCAGTCCAAACTACGTGCAACTGGTTGGTGGAACTCCGCAAACTGCGACGCTGTCAATTACATCGACGGGCGTAGCACGCAATTGCGAATGTCCGGGAGTTTTCTCGCGCGGGACAGGCCTGCTGCTGGCCTCACTGCTGCCGTTTGGTCTGCTGTTGCGGAGAGGCCGCCTTAGATCCCCTGCCTTCTTCACCGTGATTGTTGCCGCCTTCCTGCTGATGCTCATGGCTTCATGCGGTTCAGGGAGTAGCGCAGGAGGTGGAGGAGGTGGTGGTGGTGGTGGCGGCGGAGGAGGATCGCAGCCGCAAACCTATGTGTTGACCGTAACGGCCACGCCAAACGACACCTCCATAAACCAAACCTTGGGAACGGTCAGTGTCAGCGTCACACAGTGAAGCGGTGCAAAACGACGAACTAAATGGGCCGAAACTTGTCAGCCACGCCGGAGCCGCTTCCCCGTCGGAGCTTCCTTGTGCCGGCCATCGAACAAGCAGGTAACCTGCGCCGTTTTTCTCAGCCAGCGATAGCTGGAATTTCTCGCTTTGTGAGGCGCCCCGGATTTCCGTACCAAACAGATCTAGGGATTTGGGACAGCGGAACGCCCTTACGGCAACTGAAACGGTCTGCACTCCAATAAATCGGTCCGGGACTCAATAAACGCAAAATCCGCCAACTCGATGGTTGAGCGCAGATCAGTACTGAAGTGTCGGCATCGCGACTGGGATTCGGTGACCACGGCGTTTTCGGTTCATATGTTGACGCGCGGTCATCACGCGAGGTGGCTCTTTCTTAAGGAAAGAGCCCTGGAGTTTCTACATTTTTCTGTTGCAACTGGCGAAAGATGCTTGTTTTTTTGAGTGGAAATGTGTTTCATTAGAGATGATGAAACAGAAGGAGATCCTTCGCCGGCGGGAACGGCTTACGCGGGAACTTCCTTCGGT
>DATJSB010000101.1:0-14239 GCA_035504315.1 Occallatibacter sp. | reverse complement strand
GGTTGGCGTTGCGAGCGAAAATCGGGCCAGACTAGGCCGAGCCCGAAGGCTTTGGTGGTTCCAAGGTCGAGGGCGAGAACGACGTATGGCACGATTTGCGCCGCAACCCCGGGCCCCAAACGTGTGAACTTTGCACGTTTGGGTGGAAGTCTTCGGGCCGGGGCCAGTTTTCCTCATTTCATCGTCCCTCGTCGCTAGCAGACACCAGGTATGCGTCACTCCTCATTCCTCGAACTGAGAAAAACTGGCTCCCGGCGCCAGCCACCCCAGTAGTGTTAACAGGCCCTAGATTGCCCAAGGTGCAGCAGCCGGTCAGGCTCCTTCCTTGCCCCACAAACAAAAAGCCCGCCTGCCGAAGCAAGCGGGCCTTTTTCTCAATGAGCGGGCTCAAGTTGCCCGGGGCGCCGGATTACCGGCGACCACCGCCGCCACCGCCGTGGAAGCCGCCGCCACCACCACCATGGAAGCCGCCACCACCGCCGCCGTGGAAGCCGCCGCCGCTATACCCACGCGCTCCGCCACCGGCATACCCACGTGCTCCACCACCGGCATATCCACGTGCTCCGCCGGCATATCCGCGTGCTGCGCCGCCGTACGCTCCGCGTCCACCGTAGGCGCCGCCGTAGACTCCGCGGCCCGCATAGGCACCGCGTCCGCCGTAGCCGGCGCCATAAGCACCGCGTCCGCCATAGTAGCCGCCCCGACCCCATCCGCCGTAGCCACCGCGGCCCCATCCGTATCCGTGTCCCCATCCCCAGCCGTACCACGGCCCAACGCCGATGAACACGCCGCCGTAAAACCAGTTAGGGCCGTAATAGCCATAAGGCGCGCAGGCGTAAGGATAATAGGAGTAGTAGCCCCATTCGCAATCCGGCGGACCGTAATCGTAGTACGGGGCAGCGACCACCGCCGGACCAACGCCAACACCCACGCCAACCTGGGCATGAGCGGCCACCGCCAGGGGCGCCGCCAGAATAATTGCCATCAAAACCACGCGGAAGTTCCGCATTTGATCCTCCTTGTGCTGCCGCCACCTACCCGCCGGGTTTCCCGATCAGGGTCCGGATCCTTCTGCTCAGCACCCCCGGCTTCAAAGCACTTGCTCTCTGCCGGCCTTCAAACTGTTTAACCAACCTTTGATGATTAAGTTGCGGTCCCGGGCCTCCTCGCGTCCCACCTCTTGATCCCCTGAAAAACCGCCACCAAACCCCATTCCCGTCACCCGGCTGGTACCAATTCCGGTCTCGTCTCTTGCTTCGAACATACACCTACTATCACTATGACGCTTTCCCAGCCAAAACGGAGCACAAAAAACGGCCCTCAGGAGCTTTCCTGAAGGCCGCTTGAATCAGGCAGCTGAAAGGGAGCTACCTGCGGAAGTGCGGTCCCGGATGATAGTAACCGCCGCGATAGAAATACCGTCCGTGGTAGAAGCCGGGGCCAACATACACGCCAACCCGCGGGGCACGCCAGAAGCCGGGAACCCAAACTCCGCCGTTGTAGTAGCCGGCGACCCAGGCATAACCGGCTCCGGGGCAAGGGGGCACATACGCAACCGGTGCGCCCACCACGATTCCAATGCGAGCCGCCTGGGCCTGAGTGGCGCCTAATCCCAGTGTTCCCGCAACCATCGCTGCGCCAAGCACCATTTTCTTCAACATGCTCTTCATAACTACTCCCTTCCAGCCGGCTTCAATATTCATCAGCCGCCCCGGCTTCGTAGCGCCTTTGAAGCTTGGTTCTTGCTGCTTCGTGCGCCGCCGGTTATGCCTGATTCAACAGGTGTTGCGGCGAAAGGTTGCGCTCTGATTGCAAAATAAATCTGCGCAACTTTTGCCCGAAACAGGGTTTAGCGCACCGCGCAGTTCAATGGGCAGGCACCCGAATTGAACAGAGAAATGCTACCGGAAATGCCTGAATTCAAGTTGCGGGCCAGCCTTGCCGATTTTGATACGAGCAGAGAAGGCGAGGCCGAAAAGATGACGCAATGGTTGGAATCGATTGGCAGTTGGATGGTGAATAGTTACGCCGGACAGTGCCTCGCGTACTCGACAGCATTTCTGCTGGGCGCATTTGCGGTGGCATTGTTTGACGACTGGTACAAGAAGACCCGCCGGATGCAGCGGGAAGCCAGCGTCGCCGCGCTTGAGGCGCTGTTTGCCTTGCCCGATATGCGCGACTGCCGGCGTCACCGGTGAAATAGCGAACAGTGAACAGTCAACGCCAGACAGTGAAACGGTGATTCGGTCGAGTGTGTTCGCTTTATTCCCTATTCCCTATTCCCTGCTCCCTATTCCCTACTCCCTACTCCCTACTCCCTATTCCCTACTCCCTACTCCCTATTCCCTATTCCCTATTCCCTATTCCCTACTCCCTACTCCCTATTCCCTACTCCCTATTCCCTATTCCCTACTCCCTACTCCCTACTCCCTATTCCCCGTCTCCTGTTACCCTTAACCTTCGACCCCAAGATGTTCGCCACCTCGCAGCACGCACACTTTGTCGGAATCGGCGGAATCGGCATGAGCGGCATTGCCGAAATCCTGCTCAGCCTGGGGATGAAGGTATCGGGTTCCGACCTCAAGCGCAGCGCCGTCACCGACCGGCTGACCGCACTTGGCGCCATCATCTATGAAGGCCACGCAGCCGGCAACGTCGCCGGCGCAACTGTTGTCGTCACCAGCTCTGCCGTATCGCCAAACAATCCCGAGGTGCTTCAGGCTCACGCGCTCAAGATTCCCGTCATTCCGCGCGCCGAGATGCTGGCCGAGCTGATGCGGCTCAAGTACGGCATCGCCATCGCCGGCATGCACGGCAAAACCACCACCACTTCGATGGTGGCCGCGGTGCTTGCCGCCGGCGGCCTCGACCCAACCGTAGTTGTGGGTGGCCGGGTTGACGCGCTCGGCTCCAACGCGCGCCTCGGAACCACCCAGTATCTTGTTGCCGAAGCCGATGAGAGCGACCGCTCGTTTCTGAAACTTTCGCCCATTCTTGCCGTGGTGACGAATCTTGATCGCGAACACATGGACTGTTACCACGACATGGCCGATGTGGAGCGAGCCTTTGTCGATTTCATGGATCGCGTTCCGTTTTACGGGGCCGTCACCGCCTGCATCGATAACCCCCTGCTCAAAGCCATTCTGCCGCGTGTGCGGAGGCGGGTTTTTACATACGGGCTCACGAACGAGGCTGACTACAGGCTAGAGATTCTGCCTGCGGGGCAAGGGGCTGTACCGGGCTCGGTACAGTGCAGCTCATTCTCGCGATTCATGGTGCACACCGGCGCAGGTCCGCTGGGACCGTTCGAATTGCATGTGCCTGGTCGACACAATGTGTTGAACGCGACAGCCGCTATAGCCATCGCCCGGCAGCTTGAGATCGCTCCCGAAGAAATCGCCGACGGCCTCAGCCACTTCCGCGGCGTCGACCGCCGCTTCCAGCTTCGCGGTTCGGCGCGCGGCGTTACCGTGGTTGACGACTACGGCCACCACCCCACTGAGATTCGCGCCACTCTGGCTGCTGCGCGCGAGTGCGGCTACAAGCACATTCACGTCGTTTTTCAGCCCCACCGGTTCACCCGAACGGCGGACCTTTTGGACGAGTTCTCGGGCGCGTTTACAGCGGCTGACACCGTGATTCTGCTTCCGATTTATGCCGCCAGCGAAGAGCCTATCCCGGGCGTGACCGCAGAGCTGCTCGCAGAACGTATTCAGGGTCCGCGCGTGGAGTTCGCTGCGGATTTTGCCGCGGCCGTCGGCGCAGTTACCGCCGCCGCACACGAAGGAGATCTGATCCTGACCCTCGGTGCCGGCAGCGTGAGCCAGCTCGCTCCGCTAATTCTCGCTGCGCTCGCCGGCGGTTGATGTGCTGTGCTGCCTGCTCGTGCTGCCCCTGCGGGGCTGCAATCATTGTTTCGCGCTTAGCCAGGACTGCGTCCTGGGCTGAATTCCTTGCCTCCCTCCGGGAGGCCGTTTTTGCTGCGCCCGCGCATGTCTTCAATTCGTCCGTAATTCGTCCGTGCAAAATCACGTTCTTCCAATTAACTTAGATGTGACCCACACATTCATTCCCCTTCCTTGAGATTTGCGTTCAAATTCGTGATCACCGTGGTGCTGGTGGCCGGACTGGCATGGGTGGGGCTCGCCACAGGGCGCGGCGCCGGCCACGTCCCGGCCATCTGGTGGGCCAACTCCGCGCTGGCTTCGGTCATGCTGCTCGATCGCCGCCGCCGCTGGCTGCAACTGCTGGCAGCCGGGTACCTGGGAAACGTCATCGCCCACCTCATCTTTCACGATCCGTTGTGGGAAGTGATCACTCTTGCAATTGTTGACACCACCGAGACTGCAATCGCGGTGTATGGAGTGGGATACGCGCTCGGCCGCCGCGTCGACCT
The DNA here is from genome assembly GCA_035504315.1 of Occallatibacter sp. GTDB lineage: Bacteria > Acidobacteriota > Terriglobia > Terriglobales > Acidobacteriaceae > Telmatobacter. The sequence goes on along the minus strand of DATJSB010000101.1, from coordinate 9,843 downwards.
GACCCGCCAGCCGCAGCTGCTGCGTTTTGTCGGCTTCGCGGTCCTCCTCGCTCCGTTCATCGCCAGCTTGCTCGCCGGTTTGATTCTGCACTTCGCCACCCAAAGCCCGCTGACGGTGTCGCTGCGCTGGTTCCCGGCCAGCGCCCTGGGCATGGCGATCGTGGTGCCCGTGGTTTTGGGGCTGGCCCGCCGCGAAACCGGCGAGCTCTTTGCTCCCGACCACCTGGCGAATACAGTGCTTTACCTGCTCATGATCGCCGCCGCCACCACCGTTATCTTCATGAGCGCCGACTTTCCCTGGCTGTTTCTCATCTTTCCACCCTTGCTCTTTCTGGTAGTGCGAATGGGCCTGAGCGGCGGTGTGCTAGGCTGCTGCGTGGTCGCAGCCATTGGGACCCACTTCACCGTTTCCGTGAAAGGAGGGCCTTTCGCTCAGCTCCTCGATCCCAGCCTCGAAGACCGCATCCTGATTCTGCAGCTCTTTCTGGCCACAGCGGTGCTGAGCGTAAGCGTGGTGGCGATTGTGTTTGCCGATCTGAAGCGCGCCAGCGCCGCCGCCAGCCAGAGCGAGGCCCGTTACCGCGAGCTGGCCAGTTCAATGGAAGCGCTGGCCACCGTGGACGCGCTCACCGGCGCCGCCAACCGCCGCCAGTTCGACCGCGTTATTCAGGTGGAATGGCAGCGCGCCCAGCGCCAGCGCGCCCCGCTCACGCTCTTGCTCCTCGACGTCGACCGCTTCAAGGCGTTCAACGACCTTTACGGTCACCTCGAGGGCGACAACTGCCTCTGCTCCATCGCACGCATCGCACTTGAAACCACGCGCCGGCCTTCAGACATCGTGGCGCGCCTGGGCGGGGAAGAGTTCGCCGTGATCCTGCCCGGGACTGCGGAGCAGGGCGCCCTGGAGATGGCCGAGAAACTCCGCAAAGGCGTGCTCGATATGAAGACGATTCACCAGGGTAATTCACATGGCGTCGTGACTGTTTCGGTGGGATGCGCGACCGTGGTTCCCGTCGAGGATTCGAGCACCATCGCGCTGATGGCCTCGGCCGATGCCGCGCTGTATGCAGCGAAGGAGGCGGGGCGAAATTGTGTGAAGGCAGGCACTAGAGACTAGGCCCTAGGGAATCACCTGACACAAGAACGTTGCCCACTGATCCGCAGTTCTATTGCCTATTGCCTATTGCCTAGTCCCTGGTCCCTAGTGCCTGCTTTCCCCGTATCACCTCGGGTTCCCCCGCTCTTGTTGCGGCGAAAAGCGAAATCGCCGCGGGCTATATTGAAAGTTGGCGACTCTCACGACCTTTGCTCAGGCGTGGCGACTCAGAATGACACAAACCGCCCTCTGTTATGGGAGGATGAACCGCCGACGGTGACTCGCGTCCGGCGCATGCAGGAAGCTGTGCCCGTGGCTGGACGGATCCGCCGCGGCGCTCCCGGCATGCCCCTCGAGATGGAGGATCCCGACGGCGACGATGATCTGCGCCCCGCAGGTCGAAATGCGCCGCGCGGCAAGTGGTGGCGCCCCGCCAGCAAAGCGGGCCGCATCTTTCTTCTTTGCGGCACGCTGATCGTTTTGGGTGGCTTTGCCTATCTGGGCCTCACACTGCGTAGCTATCTTGAGCGAGACGCGCGCTTCCGCATCGCCGGCGCCGCCAACATCCAGGCCACGGGACTCACCGAGGTGAGCCGCACCGAAATGCTGCCCATCTTCGGCGAAGATATCGGCCGCAACATCTTTTTCGTTCCGCTCAGCGAACGCCGTAAGCAGCTCGAACAGATTCCCTGGGTGGAGCGCGCTACGGTGATGCGCATTCTTCCCGATCAGATTCGCGTTGCGCTCGTCGAGCGGCAGCCGGTGGCATTCACCCGCGTCGGCCAGCAGATCGGGCTGGTCGACCCCGACGGCGTTCTGCTCTCGATGCCGGCCGCGGCCATGGCCCAGCACCATTACTCATTTCCCGTGATCACAGGCATCGATCCGGGCGACCCGGCGGCTTCGCGCCGGGCGCGCATGGCCGTATATGGCCGGTTGATGACCGAACTCGACTCGGGTGGCCAGCGGCTTTCCAAGCAGATATCCGAAATCGATCTCACCGACCCCGAAGACGCGCGCGTCCTCATGCCTGAGCAGGGCAGCGACATTCTGGCGCACTTCGGCCAGGATCACTTTTTGGAGCGCTACCAGCGCTACAAGGCGCATATCGCCGAGTGGCGCCAGCAGTACCCCAACCTGGCCGCGGTCGATCTGCGTTACGACCAGCAGGTGGTTCTGCAGATGGCCTCGGGCAAAGAGGCTTCGCAGCCCGCACCCGGCGCCGATGGTTCTCAACCTGCCGCGAGCCCAGCAGCCGCGGCCGACAGCAAGCCCTCGGCCGGAACGCCGGCCGGCGACACAGATTCTCAGACGGCGAAAAAGCCCGCTGCCAACGCAGCAAAATCGCGCGCCGGCCACGCAAGAGCTGAGCGCGAAAAGAAGAAGCGCGCGGAACAGCGACACACCGCGCTCTACGACTCCAACAACCCGCCGCCGGAAAAAATCCGGTACATGGGATAGACGACGCAATGGCTCAGAGACAGAACAATCTGATTGTGGTTCTGGACGTGGGCAGCGCGCAGACGCGTGTTGTGGCGGCTGAGATCAATGAGTCGTCGCTGCGCTACCGTGGCCACGGCGTGGTTGAGTCGCAGGGCATGCGCAAAGGCCTCATCGCCGAACTCGGGCCCGCTGCCAAGGCCGTGCGCGCAGCCAACGAGCAGGCCGAGCGTGTGGCGCGCCTCAACGTCGACGAGTGCGTGGTAGGCGTGGGCGGACCGCATATTCGCGGCCTCAACACCAACGGGGGGTTCGAGTTGGGCAACCGCATTCGCGAGATCACGCGCGAAGATGTGCGCACCGCCGTTGAGCGTGCGCGCGCCGTGGAGCGCCCTCCCGACCGCGAGATTCTGCATCTGCTGCCGCGCCAGTTTATCCTCGACGATCAGCCCGGCATCTTCGATCCCGTGGGCATGGTGGGCTCGCGCCTTGAAGTGGACCTGCATATCGCCACCTGCAGCGGCGGCGCTCTGCAAAGCACTATCACCTGCGCTAATCGCGCCGGACTTGAAGTCACAGAGGCGATTCTCGAATCCCTCGCCGCCGCCGAGTGCACGCTTTCCGCCGACGAGCGCGAGCTGGGCGTTTGCCTGCTCGATATCGGTGCTCACTCCAGCGACCTGGTGGTATTTTTCGAGGGCGCGGTCGCGCACACGGCTTCAGTGCCCATCGGCGGCGCGCATTTCACCAACGATCTCGCCATCGGCCTGCAGATGCCGGTTGCTCAAGCCGAGGAACTGAAGCGCCAGTTCGGCAACTGCGTGGTGACGGCCGTCCCCCAGTCGGCGGAGATCGAAATCGCCAACCCCCATCCGCAGCGGCTTCCCTTGCGCATGATTGCCGAGATTCTGGAGCCGCGCGCCCGCGAGCTGTTTTATTACGTCAAAGGGAGCTTGCGCCACGGCGGCGTGGTGGATGCGCTGGGCGCGGGCTGCGTGCTCACCGGCGGAGGAGCGCTTTTGCCGGGCCTGCTCGACATAACCGAGAGCCAGCTTCGCGTGCCGGCGCGAACCGGAATGCCGGTGCGTCTATCGCATATGCCGGGCGAGCTGGCCCATCCCAGTTTCTCCGTGGCCATAGGGATGCTGATGTATGCGCATCGAACCAGGAACAGCCGGGCCCAGGAAGATAACAGTCTGCGCGCCAAACTGCGCGCCATGTTCGCAGCAAGTTTTTGAAGATAGGGAACAAGGCAACAAGCAAAGAAGGGAAAAAGAAGTCAGGGAACAGGCAACAGAACAGCATTCACTGATCGCGACAGCGGAGGGATCGGGTGGCTTTATCGAGAACTGCGGAGGGAACGTCCGTCAAGCGCGCCGTAGGCGCAGTGGTTGTTAGCCCCGCGCTTTAGCGTGGGGAAAGGGATCGAACAACTTCAATTCGGAGTCCAGTAGGGACGGCGCCAGGACTTCATTTGAAGGAGTGAAATGGCCCCTGGATAAGGCGCAAAAATGTGGGGCCTTCAGGCCCGGGCATTTGCTTTTCGCTTCCGGAACCTGACAAATGCAACTAGGGTGCTAAAGATATTGAGCCAGCAATTCGCAGCAGAGGAGAATGAGGGCCGATGGAACAGCCAAAAAATGAAGCCGGAGAGATGAGAATCACCTTCCACGAAGAAATGCCGCGCGGCGCCAGAATCAAGGTGATCGGCGTGGGCGGCGGAGGCGGCAACGCCGTTAACCGCATGATCCAGGCGCACATGGAAGGCGTCGAGTTCATTGCCGCCAACACCGATGTGCAGGCTCTCAAGCTCTCGCAGGCTGCGGTCAAGCTGCAGCTCGGCGTGCGCCTGACCGCCGGCCTGGGCGCGGGCTCCAACCCCGACACCGGTCGCAAGGCCGCGCTCGAGGACTCCGAGAAGATCATTGAGGCGCTCGAGGGCGCCGACATGGTGTTCGTCACCGCCGGACTCGGCGGCGGCACCGGCACCGGCGCTGCGCCGGTGATCGCATCGCTGGCCAGCGAGATGGGCATTCTGACCGTGGCCGTGGTCACGCGCCCCTTTGCGTTTGAAGGCAAGCGCCGCCTCATGCAGGCCGAGCGAGGCTTGAATGAACTGCTCGAAAGCGTCGACACCATGATCGTCATCCCCAATGAGAAGCTGCTCGCCGTGGCCAAGGACGCCGGCTTTTTCGAGAGCTTCCGCATTGCCGACGATGTGCTGCGCCAGGGCGTGCAGGGCATCAGCGACATCATCACCATTCCCGGCATCATCAACCGCGACTTTGCCGACGTGAAAACCACCATGGCCGGCATGGGCCAGGCGGTGATGGGCACGGCGGTTCGTTCGGGCACCAATCGCGCGGGTGAAGCCGCGCAGGCGGCCATGGCTTCGCCGCTGCTCGAGGCCGGCGCGATCGACGGCGCCCGCGGCATTCTCATCAACATCACCGGATCCAGCACCCTCAAGCTCTCTGAAGTGAATGAGGCTTCATCGCTCATTCAATCGGCGGCCCACGAAGACGCCAATATCATCTTCGGTGCCGTGCTCGACGAAAAGATGGGCGACGATGTCAAGATCACCGTCATCGCCACCGGCTTTCGCGACCAGATGCCCGAACGCCGCGCGCGCATGCTGAGTGTTGAAGAAACGCCGGTGGTTTCAGTGCCCGTAGTCGCGCCCGACAACTGGTTGCGGGAGGGCGACAAAGAGCCGCGGGCCAAGGTCGAAAAGGTTGAACCTAAGCCGGAGCCGGAAAAGGCTCCGCCGCCGCCCCGCTTTTTGAGCCAGGACGAAGACGCGGGAAGCGCCGACGCGTTCTTCTATTCGTCCTCAAACCCTCCGGTTGCCACTACGGTCACCGTAACCGCACCCGCAAAATCTGCCGTGGATGCGGCCGCTGAGACCGAAGGTCGCGCCCCGGTTGCAGCCTCGCGCATTCAAGACCCGCGCATTCAAGACCCGCGCATTCAGGTCCCTGATGCTGAATTCAATCGGGAGACTGCGCCGGAGCCGGCGATGCATGAACCCGCGACCCAGGTTTATGCCGCCGGGAGCCGCACGGTTGAAGAAAACCAGCGGCCTCAGGAGGCTCTCTTCGATGGACCCGAAGAGCCGCAGCGGGACCTCGACGTTCCGGCCTTCCTGCGCAGGTTGCAGTTCTAAATGGATCGGGTGATTTAGCTCACTGCGGATGCGGTTTCGATCGCATCTAATGAATTAAGACCTGACAGTTCCAATTTGGGACAATCGCCGGTATAGTATTTCCAAGTACCAGAAAGTCTTGACCAGTCGGGCACGCCCGGTTTCGTGCACAGAGATTTTGTTTTATCCTGAAACGAAGCGCCGGCAGGTTTGGCCATCAAGTCGCAAGACGGGCGATTTCGCGGAACGATTGTTGACTCCGCGATTCTGCCCAAGTAAGAAGCATGCGTCTCAAATAGACGATGAGCGCAGTGCCGAATCCTAAAGTTGAGGGGCGTTGGCTGGATGAGATTGTCTTGCGGATTGGTTGCCGGAGTGGTTTTGGCTGTGTACGCGGCGGGCGCGGTCGCCCTCGATGTTCCTGAGAAAGCCCATCGCACCAAAACTGAGGCTCACCTCAGGCAGACGCATCGCGCGGTCGTCCATCACTCGGCTACGGTTCAAAAATCTCCCTCCACCCGCACCGCGACCCACGTTTCAACGGTTCACACGGCTTCCCGGTCCGGCTCCATGCACGCCGCCTCTTCGGCTCATCTGCGCCGCGCCTCGGTGATCCGCCGCCATCACTATTACGAACGCTTCACCGCCAGTTCGTTTGTGACCGGCGCTGTGGGCCAGGGAGATATCACGGAGGGCGAGGACCCCGTCGTGCGCCAGGCCGCGATCGATGCGCTGGGCGACATGAACGGCACCGCGGTGGTTATTGACCCCTCCAACGGCCGCATCCTGGCTATGGTCAACCAGCAGCTTGCCCTGTCGCCGGGCGCCGAGCCTTGCTCCACCATCAAGATCACCGTGGCCATGGCCGCGCTCTCTGAAGGGCTGGTCACCGCTGACACCATGGTCCAGTTGCCCGGCTTCCGCATGAACATGACCCAGGCGCTGGCCAAGAGCAACAACCTTTACTTTGAAGAGCTGGGCCGCGAGCTTGGTTTCGAGCGGGTTCGCCACTATGCCACCGAGTTCGGACTGGGCGAGCTGGCCGGCTACAATATTCCCGGCGAGCAGCTCGGCACCTATCCCGATCAGCCCATCCCCGATTCGGAAGGCGGCGTGGGCCGGATGTGCAGCTTCGGGCAGGGTGTTTCGCTCACCCCGTTACAGCTCGGTGCCTATGTAGCCGCCATTGCCAACGGCGGCACGCTCTACTATCTGCAACATCCCACCACTCCTGAAGAGATTGCCAACTTCCAGCCTCGCATCAAGCGCACCCTCGACATTGCAAAGTACGTGCCTGAGCTTGAGGACGGAATGGCCGGCGCAGTGGAGTACGGCACCGCTCGGAGCCTGCGCGTCAATTTCCACGAGCTGCCGGTCTTCGGCAAAACCGGAACCTGCTCGAACGAGGGCACGCGCTTCGGCTGGTTCGCATCGTTCTCTGATTCGCCGCAGGGCGGCCTGGTCACCGTCTTCTTCCTTGAGGGCGGCCGCGCCACCTTCGGCCCGCGCGCTGCCGAGCTCACCGGCGAATTCTACAAGAATCTGTGGGACCGTAATTACTTCGCTGGCAAGGGCCAGGAAGCGCAGGCAACTGCGGGTGGAATGCCCGGCGGCCGCTAGTCGATCGCAGCTTTACCGAACTCACTTTCAGATAGCATGCGATGTGTCAGCGCGCGAGCTTACTGGTGCCGTTGCGCCCTTAAGTGTGCGCATGAGAACTCGTTTCGGCACGCTTTCCGTGTGCAAATCGGAGGGAGTACCCATGGCCCTTTGGGCCACCCTCAGGCATGAAAGTCGCGCAGCGAAGGATAAGGGTCTTCGCCTTTTGTGCGTGACTTTCAACGGAGCAGCAGCCTTTAGGCTGCTGAATGAGGCGCAAGACATAGAAGCGGCTTTAGCTGCGGGCCCTTCGGATGCAAGCTCTCCAAAAGGGCCTGAGTCCTCACGCACGCCCCCAAGTCCAGAAGCATCCGCCGCCCCGGAGGGGTGGTACGAACTTAGCCCAGCGTGAAGCGAAGCGCAACGCTGGGAGATCCGGCAAAAAATATACCCGCCGCCCCGGGAGGGGTGGCGCGAACTCTTGGTTCGTGCACCTGGCATTCAGGCAACCAACCTCGCCGCACCCCCGCCTCTACCTTTATCCTTAACCCGCAATGCGGAAACTCAACTGGGTTCTCGCCGGCATCGGCGACATTGCGCGAAAGCGCGTAATTCCTGCCATTCAAACTGAGCCGCGCAGCACCATGTACGGCTTTGTCACCCGCGATGCGGCCAAAGCTGCCGCATACTCGGGCGCGCGCGCCTTCAAGTCGGTCGAAGAGGCCGTCGCCGACTCACAGGTCGACGCGCTCTATATCGCGCTGCCGGTCGCCATGCACGCCGAAGCTTCCATCCCCGCTCTGCGTGCCGGCAAGCACGTTTTATGCGAGAAGCCCATGGCGATGCATTACGCCGAGGCCGAGCGCATGGTTGCCGAGGGCGTGGCCAGCGGACGCATCTTTGGAGTCTCGTATTATCGCCGCCTTTATCCAAAGCTCCTCCGTGCCAGGCACCTCATCGCGGAGGGCGCAATCGGCCAGCCCGTGCTTGCCGAGGGCAACTGTCATGGCTGGCTTGAGAGCGACGAGCGCGCCTGGCTGCGCGATCCTGCATTGGCCGGCGGCGGCCCGCTTTTTGACATCGCCAGCCACCGCATCGACGCCATGAACTTTCTCTTCGGCAGGGCTGAGGCGGCCACTGGAATCATCTCGAATGCGCTGCACCAACTGCCGGTTGAGGATTCAGCCACCGTGCTGATGAGGTTTGCCGCCGGCGTGCACGGCGTTGTGGACGTGCGCTGGAACTCCCGCATCCCTCGTGACCAGTTCCGCGTAATCGGCACCGAGGGCGAAATTGGCCTCGATCCGCTGAACGGACCCGAGTTGCGCCTGGCGACGCGTAGCGGCACGGTGGTGGAGATGCTGCCGCCGCACTCCAACATCCACTATCCGCTCATCGAGAACTTTGTGGGTGCGGCGCTGGCCAACGATCCCGGGCGCCTTGCGTCCCCGGCTGCCCAGGCGGCGTGGACCGACTGGGTGATCGAACAGGTCATGCGGCCGAATTCAAGCTAGCAACCTTTTGCACCCAATGGAATACTGCGGCATCATACAGAGTGAAGGCTGCTTACCCGCATTGCACCGTAGGCACAGACTCTAAGTCCCCAAATTTCTTTCAACTCAGGGCGCGGCATGGCTTTACCCACTCACATCCTTCTCGTCTACGGCTACCTGCTGCTCTTCACCTGGGTTCTGGTTGAGCAGCTCGGCATTCCGCTGCCGTCCACGCCGGTGATACTGGCCGCCGGCGCGCTCACCGTGGATGGCCATCTGAGCCTTGCGCTGGCGTTTCTTGCGGGCCTCGTGGCTTGCATGATTGCCGACTCGATCTGGTTCCGCATCGGCAAGCGCTACGGGCACTTCGTGCTGCGGCTTCTCTGCAAACTCTCGCTCGAACCCACAACCTGCGTGCGCCGCACCCAGGACTCATTTGGCCGCAGGCGCGGCGTAATGCTCATGTTCGCCAAATTTGTGCCGGCGCTGGCCGCCCTCACCGCGCCCGTTGCCGGGCAGAGCGGCATGCAATACGGCGCGTTCCTGTTCTTTGACACCATCGGCAGCTCGTTTTGGATCATGACGCTCCTGCTCATCGGCCGCTTCTTCGGCGATCTGCTCAAGCGCGACCCCAGCCTGCTCGACTGGGCCGGCCGCTTCTCGGGCGCGCTGCTGGTCCTCGGAATCATCGCCTTCATAGTGGCCCGCATCATTCGTCGGAAGATGGTGCTCAAGCAGCTGGCCAGCTCGCGCCTTGAGCCCGAGGAGCTTTTGCACCAGCTCGAGGCCGGCGAAAAGGTCTACATCGTCGACCTGCGTCATCCCCTCGAGCTGATGACCGACCCATTCACTCTGCCCGGCGCCCAGCACTTTGCGCCCGACGTGCTCGCCAAGCGGCATGGCGAGATTCCCCGCGACCGCGACATTGTGCTTTACTGCACCTGCCCCAGTGAGGCCACGGCGGCAAAGACCGCGCTTACCCTCCACCGGCTGGGAATTGAGCGGGTGCGCCCGCTGCGCGGCGGCTACGACGAGTGGAAACGGCTTGGCTTTCCTATGGACGCGATTCC
>DATJSB010000100.1:0-55942 GCA_035504315.1 Occallatibacter sp. | reverse complement strand
CCGGGCCGATCGATTTCGATGCCGAAGACGGGACCTTTTCAGGGACCGTGGCAGGGTTGAAGGACGTAATCCACTTTGAGGGCACGACTGCGAGGGAGCTGAAGCGCGCCTTTCGCGAGAGCATCGATACTTATCTTGAGTTTTGCGCAGAAAAGGGGCAGCAGCCCGACCGTCCTTACAACGGGAGGATACTGCTCCGGACCGATCCGGAGTTGCACCGCAAAGCCGCTCTGCGAGCCGCGGTCGAAGGCGTGAGCCTGAACCGCTGGATTTCGCAGCAGATCGAGAGCGCGCGGTAAGAGCGTTTAGCCGTAACGGGTCGACGATTCTGCTATGCTTTGGGCCAAGATTACAACGAGGCTCAAAATGAAAGCGTTCCATTTGATCGGCGGAGTCATGGCTGGTGCGCTGCTTTGGTTTCCGAATTTAATTGCGCAGAGCGACCAGTCGCCGAGAGCGGTCTCGCAGGCTGAGGCTTTGCAACATCTCAACCAGAAGGGCGATCAGGTCTATTCTCCGGTTTATCCGCCGATTGCCAAAGCGGCGCATGTGGAGGGAGACGTTGTGCTCTCCATCTCTATCGACGCCGCAGGAAAAGTGGAATCGGAGAAAGTGGTCAGCGGGCCACCGATGCTGGTGCAGGCTGCGCTGGATTTCGTCAAGCAGTGGCGGTTCAGTCCTTTTACTGAGAGCGGTATTGCCGTGCCGGTCTCAACCACCATTACGGTTCCATTCAAGATCGAGCGGCAGGGGCCGCAGCCAAGCCCAGAGCAGCAAAAAGCGGCGCAGGAGTGGTTTCCGCTTTCGAAACAATGTAGAAGCGACCTGACGGCGCACCAGGCTTCGGAGGCGTTGGATTTGTGCAAGAAGGCGCTGGATATGTCGAACAAGGCCGGCGATCTTACTTCAAGCGATCAACTGGCGCGGCTCGATTCGCACCAGCTCTACGGGCACGCATTGCTGATGGCAGGGCGTGCGCAGGAAGCGCTGGACGAAGAGAACATGGCGTTTATCGAAGCTTTGAAATGTGTCACCGATAAGGACGAGGAATATGCCGGGCCGCTTTTCTGGCGGGCGATCGCCGAAGCAAATCTAGGCAAGGACGAGGCGGCGTTGAATGATTTTCTGGGCGCAGAGTCAACCCTTCGCCGCGCGATCGCGAATCTTCCCGATATGAAGAAGAACTACGACGAATATCTGGCCGCCGTGCTGAAGCAGCATGCGGCGCTTCTGGACCGGATGGGAAAGACGGCGGAAGCAGACAAACTGCGGGCCGATGCTGCGGCGCTTTAGGCGCCTCGCCTCGCGCGCGCGGCAGAGGCCAGTTCGTTCAACAGCTCATGGGTTTCGAGCCAGTCGATGCAGGCGTCGGTGATGCTCTGGCCGTAGACCAGCGGCCGGCCGGGGACGAGCTTTTGCGCGCCGGCGACGAGGTTGCTCTCGATCATTGCGCCCATAATGCGCTTGTCGCCTGCTGAGATCTGGCCGGCCACATCGTGGCAGACGAGGGATTGGCGGCGGTAGTCCTTGTTGGAGTTTGCGTGGCTGAAGTCGATCATGATGCGAGGCTCGGTCCCCGCCTTCTCCATTTGGAGGACGGTATCGGCAACACAAGAGGCGGTGTAGTTCACCATCTTGCGGCCGCCGCGCAGGATGATGTGCGTGTCAGGGTTGCCGGTGGTGACGAAGATGGCGGATTGGCCGTGCTTGGTATGGCCGAGGAAGGTGTGCGAGTAAGCTGCCGAGAGAACGGCGTCGATGGCTACCTGCACGTCGCCTGAGGTGGCGTTCTTGAAACCCACGGGACACGAAACACCGGAGACGAGCTGGCGGTGTACCTGGCTCTCGGTGGTGCGGGCGCCGATGGCTCCCCACGCAACGAGGCCGGCGATGTACTGCGGCGAAATCATGTCGAGGAACTCGGTACCTGTGGGGACGCCCATCTCGGCCAGATCGAGGAGCAGGTTGCGGGCCAGACGCAGGCCGTCGTTGATCTTGTAGGACTGATCGAGATGGGGGTCGTTGATGAGGCCCTTCCAGCCGATGGTGGTGCGGGGCTTCTCAAAATAGACGCGCATGACGATGCGCAGATCGGCGGAGAATTCGGCGATGGCTTGCTTGAGCAGGGCGGCGTACTCGCGGGCCGCGGCTACGTCGTGGATGGAGCAGGGTCCGGCGAGGACCAGGAGACGCGAATCGCGGCCGTTGAGGATGTCGACGATCTCGCGGCGGGCTTCGAAGATGGTCTGCGAGGCTGCCTCGGAGACCGGCCGCTCTTCTTCGAGAAAGACCGGCGGCAGGACCACCTTGGTCCATTGAATGCGAATGTCTTCAGTGGGATGGAACATGATTTGAATCTAACAGCCGAAAGGCAGGGACTAGGGACTAGGGAACAGGGAATAGGGAATAGGGAATAGGGAACAGGGTACAGGGTACAGGGAACAGGGTGGCGGGGCGAGGTTCGAGGTTTCCCGCGTCTCACAATCGATGCCTGGGGCACGCAGGTTTTGCGGATATGATTGCGAAACTCCAAAGCCACGGTGCTAGCAGTCCGTGGTGAAAGTCAAATTCGCCGAAATCCATCTTTCGGGGGCTAAAGCCCGCCGTGTATTATCTACCATTTGCGGCACGGCTAAAGCCGTGCCCTTTCAAAACGCGACTTTCACCACAGGCTGCTAGGCGTCAGGAAAGTTGTTGTACCAGTCTTCGCTGCGGAGTAGCCAGGACGCCGCCAGATCGGTCATGGCGTGATTTGAAGTGTTCCAGTCCGGAGCCGCTTGCCAGTTCGTGCTTTCGCGCACGATCCAGCTAAGTCGCGTGGGAGCGAACTGCTCACCCCAGAGCAAGGTACCACCGTCGCGGGTGAGTTCGTAATCCTGCCGGACCTTGGCGGGGTGCAGCATCTCGCGGGTAGGCGCGATAGAGCCGCCTGCGAAAGGATTATCGAAGGAAATCTTTGAAACCTTTCGATTCGGAAATTTGTTCGCTTCCTCGGTTTTCATGGCCAGGGACTCGGTTTGGATGGCATTCGACTGATGGTAGGCCATTTGCTGCATGAGACTGGTCTTCTGTGCGGACGCGAAGACCTCGTGCGGAGTGGCGCCTTCCCAGTGCGCGGTCACTTCGTAATAGAGGACTCTCGAATTGGCCACTGCGTCCTTAACATATCGTTCCACGATTCCCAGCATGTTGGTGTTCAGAGTGCCGGTGATAGGGACGAGGTTTTTCGGCTCGCCGGGGCCATGAATATTGTCGTTGAGGAGATGGCCCTGCACCCAATAGTTATTGCGGATGAGATGACGTTGCTGGAAGTACGGCCACCATGCGGCCTTGTTATTGGGTCCCGAGCCCGCGGGGCCCTCGAGCGTGAGAGGCCACGCGACCATGCGCCGCGGGAAGGCGAAGGTGGTCCACTGCTTGGTCGATGGGTCGCGATCCGAGAGGGTGATCATTTCCCAGTAGACCTTGGTCTTCGGCAACGCTTTACCTAACTTTGGCGCCGGCATAAATCCTCTCCAGGAATCAGTCGGGAGAAGCTGGGTGAAGATCCATCCTCCCTTGTCGATTACGAAATTATATAGAACGGACTCAGATGAGGGGTGAACTGGCGTTGCTCGGGCTTGGAGTCAACGATGTGCTTTCGCGGGCCAATTCGGGAGCCTGCATTTTTCAAAAGAAGCGTGCGAGCCCAGGTCCCCAGATGCAAGGGACCCCGGGGCACGCGGCTTGAGATCCCATTGGCGATTGGCTTATTTCATCGCACTTCGACGGCGGTGAGCGCGGCGCCTGCAGCAAGTACGCCCACGATGGGTACCCAAAGCTTGATGTGGTGCTCGCGGCCTTCAGAGCCTTCGCCGATGTAGTCCTTTTCGTGGGTCACGCGTTCGATCTCCGCATAGGGGTGGGTCTCGCGGGTATTGTTTTCGGCGTTGGTGACGGTAAAGGAAGTGTCTTCGAGCGAATCGAGCGCGACGATCCGCTCAGAGCTGTCGGATAAGGTGAGGCGAAGGTAGCTGCCGGTACGGAATCGTGTAAGCTCGCGGTGGATTTTGCGAGCATGCTTGTCGAGACTGGGGCCTCGATTGGAGCTGCCGGACTCGGCCTGGCACAAGGGCGCAGCCGCGATCAAGGTCAGGACCAGGGCTGCAATCAGGGGCAGGGTCTTTACCGCATGACGAAGCGACTTGCCTCCGCAAAGAGAAATCATAGGGCCCTCCGTTGAATTCAAAAAGAACGCAACATCTGGTTAAGTGAACCACCCCATTTGAACTTGTACGGTCCGTATTTTGACTTTGATGCAGGCGGCGAAGATCACCAACCGCGTTAACAATAGCATTGCATTACCTAAGTTTCCACGGTGGGAACATCACAAGGTAGCAATTAGTAACGTATTGCGCCACGCCGAGCCCTGCGCACCTGCGCAGCTTTCGAACTTCAGGAATGAGCGCTGCGGAGTATGATGGTTGTCCGAAACCAAACTACCTGGCAAACGGAGGCAAGCGATGCGTCTGACATCATCTTTGTTGACTCTTGGACTTTTTTCCTGCGTAGCGACCATGGCTCCGGCGCAGACCTCGGTTCCCGCTGCAGCGGGGCAAAACAGTCCTACGCTGGCCCCGCACCCGGCGAATGAGTCGAGCGCCCAGCCGACCGAAGAAAGCATGCGGCTGGATGTGGTGGTGACAGACAAGGGAGGCAAGAATGTTGCCGGCCTGGCAGTCGCCGATTTTCAGTTGCTGGATAACAACCGGCCGATGCAAATTGTGTCGTTCAAGGCTTTTGGCGGGAGCGCCCCGCCGGCCGATCCTCCGGCGATCGTGATCATCGTCTTCGACACGGTGAACATGCCGTTCGACAGCGTGTCGTACACCCGGGCGCAGGTAGCGGCATTTCTGCGACAGAACGGCGGGCATCTCGCCAACCCTGTTGCGCTTGCTGTTCTGACCAACACAAATATTCAATTCCAGGGCGAACCAAACACCGACGGCAACGAAGTGGCCAGTCATCTCGACGCAACCGCATCGAACCTGAGAACGCTGACCAACGCGGCCGGGGCGTGGGGCGCGATTGAGCGTTTCGATTTCTGCGTGCGAATGATGACGGTACTTGCCCAGCACATTAAGGACCTGCCGGGGCGGAAGGTGGTGATCTGGGCGGGCCCGGGATGGCCGATGCTGACCGATCCGGGCCTGAATTTCTCGTTCAAGGGGCAGAAGGAGTTCTTCGACAGCATAGTGACGTTGAACACGCTCTTGCGGGAGGGGCAAATCGAACTTTCGAGCGTGGCGCAGGGAATGCCTGACCAGTTCACGTATTTGTACGAGTCGTACCTCAAGGGGGTGAAGAAGGTCACCCAGTCGACGCCGTCGAACCTGGGTTTGAAGGTGATGGCGATACAAAGCGGAGGGCGGGTGATTCCGCCAACCAACGATGTGGCGGCGTCGGTGACGACGGTCGTGCAGGACGCCGGTACCTACTACGAGATCACATTCGATCCGCCGCGACCGGATGGCCCCAACGAATATCACGAGCTGAAGTTGAAGGTGAATCAGCCGGGGCTGACGGCGCACACCAACACCGGGTACTACGGCAAACCGGAGCCGGTTTTAGCACCTTGACACTGGCAATCTTCCATTTCTAGAATTAAAGAGGGGAGAACCATTCTTTTTCCGTTTAAATGCTTTTATTTAAAGGGTTTAATGGGATGGGCGGTCCGCGGATGGGGATGGTGAGAGCGGGAATCCCGGAGCGGAACGCGGTGGGACAGAAAAGATGCCTGAGATACGGCTGAGCCCGCGCGAGCGGCTGGTGCTGACAGCCATCATCGATGTGTACATCACTACCGGGGAACCGGTGGCATCGCAGGCGCTTGCCCGGGTGTTTGCCGACCGTGAGGGGCTGAGCTCGGCCACGCTGCGCAACGTGATGGCTACGCTGGGTGAATTGGGATTGCTGGAACAGCCGCACACTTCAGCGGGGCGGGTGCCGACGGCCGCGGCCTTCCGTTTTTATGCGGAGCAGCTTACGCAGGCGGGCCGGCTGACGATACTGACGCGCCGGAGCGGCAGCGAACCGGGCGGCGAGGGCGGGCTGCTGAGCGAGGTGACGCGCGGCCAGATCGAAGAGAGTTTTTCAGGGGTTGCCAGTTCACACGAGTACCTGGAACGGACCTCGCATGTACTGGCACTGCTTTCGAGCGGTCTGGGAGTGGCACTGGCCAGTTCAACAGCGGGGCAGGTGCTGGAGCACATTCATTTTTCACGGCTGGCGACGGGCCGGGTTCTGGCTGTTTTGGTGACGCAATCGGGTGCCGTGCAGGACCGGGTGCTGGCGCTTGACCACGAGATGACGCACCTTGAGCTGGAGACTGCGGCGCGGTATCTGAACGAGAACTTCCGCGGCTGGCAGATCGAGCGAATCCGTGCGGAGGTTGCACGGCGCGCCGATGTGGAACGCGAGGCATATCGCAAGCTGCTGACATCGGTTGACGAGTTGTGCCGGAAGGGTGCGCTGACGGATGAAGAAACGGCGCCGGCGATCTTTGTGGATGGAATTGCGAATTTGCTTTCGGTAGAGAGAGACCGCGAGCGGTTGCACCAGATGCTGGCGGCCCTGGAGGCGAAGGAGCGGCTGATCGCGCTGCTGAACGCTTACGTGAAGGGGAGTCAGCAAGAGGTGCGGGTGGTGGTGGGGCTCGACGAGGCCTCGCCGGCCATGCAGGACCTGGTGCTGATTGGCGCGCCGGCGCGACTGGGCGGTACAAGTCTTGGCACGGTAGCGGTGATTGCACCCACGCGTATCCAATATCAGGAGATGATTCAGGCAGTGAGTTATATCGCCCGGCTTTCAGAGCGGATTCTCGAATCTCCGGCAGAATAGATTAAGAAGAGCAAAAAGACGGCGGCATGCGCCGGCCGGTTAGAAGTGTCGGCAGGGTCCGGAAACTGATGCGAGGGGCATGGGCCGTGAATCTAAAAGATTGGGCGATAGCGGGGCGAAAGCGAAGGCCGCAGCCGGAGATGGGAAGTGAGGCAGGTTTGAAAGGGAGGAGAGAGCCCGGAAATATGCCGGAACAGGATAGCGAATTGAACGTGTTGGAACCCCTGGAGATAACAGAGGGCGAGGCGGGCGATGTAACTACTGCCGCCGAGACGGCAGCCGAAGCGGCTGAGGGAACACCTGTGGCGGTGGACGCGGCGCCCGAGAGCGCCGTGCCCTCGGAACTCGATAAGGTGAAGGCCGAGCGCGACCAGTTGGTGGATCGCGTGGCCCGGTTGCAAGCTGAGTTTGAGAACGCACGCAAGCGCGCCGAGAGGGAGCGAAACGAATTCCGCGAGTATGCGGCGGCGGGTGTGGTTGAACAGTTTTTGCCGGTGCTGGACAACTTTCAACTGGCGCTGAAAGCGCAGGGTTCGGCGGAACAACTGCGTTCGGGGGTAGAACTGATTGTGAAGCAGATGGAAGAGATTCTGCGCCAGTTGCAGGTGGTGGCGGTACCGGCGGTCGGGGAGGAGTTCGATCCTCGCGTGCATGAGGCGCTGGGATCGGTGGAACGCGACGATATTCCCGATCAGCATGTAGCCGAGGAGGTTCGCCGGGGCTACAAGATGCGCGACCGGCTGCTGAGGCCGGCGCTGGTGCGTATTGCGCACAATGCGAAACAGGTGAATGAGTGAAAGGCAGGGACTGAGGGGCTAGAGATCAGAGATCAGAGATCAGAGAGGTCCTCTCATCAAGACCGGTACAGAAACCTGCGATGTGAGGAAGAGCTGAGGACTGCGGCAAAGGGAAATGGGTTCTAATACAAGAGTGGGCAAAGCTGATTTTTATGAGGTCCTGGGTGTCTCGCGCGATGCGAGCGAGCAGGAGTTGAAGAGCGCCTATCGCAAACAGGCGGTGAAGTATCACCCTGACCGGAATCCGGGCGATCACGCGGCTGAAGAGCAGTTCAAGCAAGTGAACGAGGCCTACCAGGTGCTGAGCGATCCGGAGAAGCGCGCGGCCTACGACCGGTATGGTCACGCGGGGTTGGGCGGAGCCGGATTTGGCGCGAGCCCGTTTGCGGGTGGCGTGGACATTAGCGACATCTTTGGCGACTTGTTCGGCGAGATGTTCGGGATGGGCGGGGCGGGGCAGGGCGGCGGGCGTCAGTCGCGCCAGCAGCGAGGCGACGACCTGCGCTTCGACCTGACGATTGAGTTTGAAGATGCAATTTTCGGCGTCGACAAAGAGATCAAGATACGGCGACTGGAGACGTGCGGCACGTGCAAGGGAATCGGCAGCGCCTCAGGCCGTGGTCCGAGCGTATGCAGCCATTGCCACGGCCGCGGGCAGTTCCGCTACCAGCAGGGATTTTTCTCAGTGGCGCGCACCTGCAATGTGTGCGGAGGCAGCGGGCAGGTAATCGCCGATCCGTGCGCAACATGCCGGGGCGAAGGCCGCGCTGCTACCGAGGCGAAGCTGCACGTGAAGGTGCCGAAGGGGGTTGAAGAGGGAACGCAGATTCGTTACAGCGGCGAGGGCGACGCGGGCCGCGCAGGCGGGCCTAAAGGCGACTTGTACGTGGTGCTTGCGATCAGGAAACACGAGTTCTTTGAGCGCCAGGGTTACGATCTGCACTGCGTGATTCCCATCAGCTTTCCGCAGGCTTCACTGGGTGCCGATTTTGAGATTCCAGGCATGGACGGTCCGGTGCAGGTGAAGATTCCCGAGGGTATTCAGAGCGGCAAGGAGTTGCGCATTCGCGGCCGTGGCGTTCCGCACCTGAACGAGCGCGGCCAAGGTGACCTGGTGGTGAAAATCCTGGTGCAGACACCGCGCAAGCTGACCAAGGCACAGCGCGATCTGATGGCGAAACTCGGCGAGACGATGAGCGTGGATAATAAGCCGACGGCGCCGGGGCTGTTGGACAGGATGAAGGATTTGTTCAACTGAGGCGAGGAACGAGGGAACAAGAAGTCATCGCGTGCCCGCTGTTTGAGAGCTGGAATTCCAGGCCCAGAAATCAACTTTTCCACGGATTGACGACCGGCACCCCTGCCGCGAGAAACGGCGCCGTATCGCGCGTGGCGACGGCGAATCCGTGAGTCGCCGCAATGGCGGCTATTTGACAGTCGGCCACTGAGATCGAGTAGCCCTTCGCTGCGGCGCGGCTTGCCAGCGAGGCATACAACACGGCGGCTTCGCGCTCAAAGGCGAGAAATCGATCAGAAAAGTAGTTTGCCAGCAATGCCTGGATAGCGGTCTTCATTCCGCTCTTTCGTTTACCGTCGGGAAGAAGCGAGATGCCGAGCAGCACCTCCATTAGGACAGGTGCGCACAGATGGAGTGTTACTTTCGGCTGGCGGTCCAGCCACCCAACCACAACTGGATCAGCCAACGGCTTCACCGGCTCTGAGATCACATTCGTATCAAGAACGATCACGAGAAGTCCGCCGGCTCAGCCGGCCTTTTGTCGCGAGTGATGTTGAGTTCAATGCCGCCAAAGCGACGCCCAAGCGCAGCTAACTGCGAGCCGAGTCCCGCTGTCGTGCCAGCGGACACGGCGTCTTCCAGAATCCGGCGTATTTCGGCCTCGGTGCTGCGGCCGTTACGCGCAGCGCGCAGCTTGAGAGCGCGATGGGTTTTTTCCGGGATGTTGCGAACGGTAACAGCAGCCATAGAATGGCGCTCCCTTCACTTCGCCATCAATGATATCAGTTTGATATCAAGACCGCAAAAACGGGACGGCGTATGCGGGGTCAAATGGCCAGCAGCACTACGGCGATGATAGCTGCGCCAATGAGCAGGCTCTGCTTGTCAGTAAGCGCAAAGACGATGGGGTCTTCGTTGAGGAGGCCGCGCGAGGCCAGCAGCCAGACCCGGCAGAGCCAGAGGATCATGAACGGCATGATGATCCAGAGGCGCTGCGGGTGGTGGTAGAGCATAACCACCTCGCTGCTGGAGATGTAGTTGGTGAATACCACGACCGCGGCAAAGGCGCTGGCGGTGCCAAAGGCGCGCAATTGGTTGAGATCGGTGAGAAGGTAGCCGCGGCCATTGCGCGGAGTGGCGCCGGGAGTGCTCAGGTTCTCAAGCTCGGCAAAGCGCTTGACGATAGCCAGCGATAGAAACAGGAAGACCGAGAAGCCGGCAAGCCAGGGCGAGATGTGTGTATGAGTGGCAGCGGCGCCGGCCAGCAGGCGCAGCGTGTAGAGGCCGGAAAGCACCAGCACATCGATCAGGGCATAGCGCTTGAGGAGGGCCGAGTAAGCGAATGTGGTGGCAAGATAAAAGACCAGCCACCCGAAGAATGCTGCCGGCAAGAACCTGGCGCCCGCGAAAGCCAGGGCAAGGAAGGCTGCGACGATGGTCAGCCCCGTAACAACGTCGAGATCGCCGGACGCGAATGGCCGCATGCGCTTTTTCGGATGCCGGCGGTCGTCGTCGATATCGAGCAGGTCGTTGACGATGTAGGTTGCCGACGCGGTGAGGCTGAAGCATGCGAAGGCGACGAGTGCTGCGATTGATTGCGCGGCGGCAACGATGTGGGCCAGCAGCAGAGGCAGGAAGATGAGCAGGTTTTTGGTCCATTGGTAAGGGCGAACTGCCTTGAGTGCCGAGCCGAGGAGGCGATTGCGTTCTTCAAAGATGCGGGCGGGCGTGATGCGGCGCGAACGGAGGCGCGCGCGTAGCCGGCGGCTGGGGTTGGCAACCATGGGCTCGGCGGAGGCGGCGAGCAGCGGCAGGTCGGGCGTGTCGTTGCCGATGTAGTCGAATTCGGTTGTGCCGAGGCGGCTGCGCAGGCCGGCGAGTTTTCTTGTGCCGGTGAGGTTGGTTGCGCCGTCGCTGCCGAGGACGTCGGCAAAGATGCCCAGATGCTCGGCTACGCGGCGGGCAATGCGCACATCAGCGCCGGTGGCGAGATAAACGGGACGGCCCTCGCTTCGCTGGCCATTCAGATACTGCAGCAGTTTTCGGTTGTAAGGCAGGTGCTGCACATCGAGGGTGACATTGTCAGTCACGAAGGCTTTGAATGCGGCCTTGCCGTGCAGTACCCGAGCGAAGAGCGCGGGTACGAGATGGGGACGCGTGCGGGCGAGGACGAGGAGCGAGTCGATGAGCGTGTCAGATTTGACCAGGGCTCCATCGAGATCGACGCAGAGAGGCCTGGACGTGGTCACTGCGGGTTCCGGCTGGGCGATGACCTGAGACAAATGCGCACCTCATCGGAAAGAAGTTGTGGAGCGCCAGGGAGAACGGCGGACTGAGCAGCGCAGTGGGTCCGTATCTATCGAGGATAGGCGAAGCGAGGGGCAATGTTAAGCGGGAAGAAGTCCGCAGGGGAGATACTATATCGCGGCGAGTGACAAAAGCCGCAGAATCCAGATGATTGACTGCTCGATTCTGGAAGCCGTTGCAGCCTGTTGCCGGGCCTGCTAGATTTCCACTGTCCCCCTGTGAGCAATTATTGTTGCGCTCACGGGGCGGTTTTCCAGCCAATTTCCCGCGGGGTCTATTCGATGTCGTTCCGCTCATCATGCAGGTGACGCGCCGCTTTCTAGATCTTTGCTTATTGGTGATGATCGGGCAGGCGCTGGTCGGGATGCTCGGCTTCTGGTATCACTTGCAGGCCAACCTGGCGGAGCCGGGCCACACCCTTTGGGAAAAGCTCGTGAATGGCGCGCCGCCTCTGGCTCCGCTTCTCTTTCCTAATCTGGTTGGCTCGGCGTTGATCGGACTGTGGGCGCTGACTCCCCATTTGGAGGAATCGGTACCGGGCAGATCGTGGCTCGGTTCAACGTATCGATGGTTGCATCCGCTGGAGAGCGAAGAACCCGCGGAGTTTTGAATTTGAGAGCTTTGTTTACGGCAAAATCGGAGTTACTGCTGGGTTCTCGCTGCGCGCCTTACGCGAACTCCGATTTTGCCTTAAAAGCATGTGGCGCAGCTTGATGGTGCGCAAAGGCGGGACGCCCGAATGCGAATGTGAGTGCGATGTTGGCTGCAAAAATGAGCACGCCGGCGAGTTCGAGCATGCCGGAGATTGGCAATGTCTTCCATGCGTAGGGAAGGATGCTTTCGTAAGCCAGCGGTTCAGACCAGACTCTCAGCGTGCATCCAATCTGCAGCAGCAACAGACTTGCGAACATGAGGCGGGTGCTGAAGATGCGATAGATGCCGCCGAAGTGGGGAAGGATGCGCGGGCCGATCGCGAATACCATGGTTGCCGCAAAGCCAACCGTAAGCGCGTGGCGAGAGGCGCCCCAAATGCCGCCATGCACATCGCAAAACGCAGCCCACACGCTCATTGCTCCCGCGATGGCAAGCCACAGATATGGAATGCGGGCAAATGCCGGAAAGCTTGCGTGAATGCCTTGCGTCTTGGCCTTTGCATAGGGACGCTCTGCGAGGCGCAGGGCGAGTCCACTGAGAATTGCTGCCGCTGCCAGCAACAGCACGGCAATCTTCGCCTGCCCGGAGGCTCCAACTGCGACACCAAAGGCATCAAGGAGCAACGCTGCACTGAACAGACGCACGTGCGGCCTGGCGAGTCCAAGAAAGGCAGGCAGCCACCGCGCCGAGAATCCCCAGACGACGGGAACCAGGAAACCCCATCCGAGGATCACGAGATATTTCTGATCGAAGGCGTGAGGAAAGGCCGGCGACGCGCCGGCAAGGGCCAGCCGCACACATTCGACTAAGTTGAAGAGCACGGCAGCAGCCAGCCCGGCCGTTCCCAGCAGCACGGAGGCCATCCACAGCTCCATGCGCCGTTTCGGACTGCCGGCGGACTCATTGTGAATCTTGTGATGCGAGGCTGCGGAGAGAAAGAGCAGCACTGCGATCAGCTCCAAGGCCGCGGACAGGGGAACAAACACGCGCCAGTGCCAGCCGTAGATGTTCGCGGTCCAGCGCAACGCCACTCCCACGCTCCAGAGCACGAAGCACAACAACTGAATGCGAGCCGCGGACCGGCCGCGCGCCGGTTGCGAGTAGAACCCGATCCCCAGAATGAAGCTGCCGATCCATCCAAAGACCTGGGCGTGGCCGTGACCCTGGAGCCAGGCAGGGGAGAGCCCGCCGAGCCCATGATGGGCGCTGATCGCCATGAGGTTTGAAAAACCAAGCAAGGTGCCCGGCAGCGCCATGAAGAACAATCCGGCAACGATCCATGCGCGCAGGATGAGGCTCTTGGTGCGTTCGAGCGTAGCGAGTGAAGGGGTGCTGTCGAGGATACCCGGAAGCCCCTTTGGAGCAGGATGCGCAATTGCGGCCATGACTACCTCCGTTCCGTCAGTTCGGCTTCGAGCGCGATGGCTCGCGGGAAGAGCAAATCGTTTTCAAGATGCACGTGGTGCCGCAGGTCGCTTTCAAAGGCGGCAAGACTGGCATGGAAGGCCGCATTTCTGGGACAGGCCCATTCAGGCGGCTCGAATCCATTGGTGACCGTGCGCAGTTTGGCAACGATTCCTTGGGCTACGTCATGCTCCTGGACCATCATTGAAACCGGCTGCACCACTGACCGAAAGCAGGCGGAAGGCACGGCCGACCGATCTTCCGCTGCCTCTTCCAGGCGAACGATATATGGGAAGAGCACCTGTTCTTCTTTCTGAAGGTGCGCAAACAATTCGCAGCAAAGCTGTTCGATGAGCTGCGCCACTGCCTTAAAATGCGGAGCCTTTTCGCCATGCTTGCCGGCAATCCTCTGCGACAACTCGGCGAGGCGCGGCAGTTCCTGGCGGACGGTCTGATGATGGGTGCGGACGATGTGCTGGATCAGGCGGGTAGGCGAGTAGCTGTCGAGATTCGGCGAGATTGCGCCATTGGACCGGGATTCGGCGTCCGCAAGCTTTTCGAGAACCTGGTCGACTGACAACTGCAATTCCGCGCAGACGCGTTCAAGCTCGGCGTCGGCCCGTGAACACAGGTCGATTTCAAAACGTTCAAATACCGCGGCGGCAGACGGTTCGGCGGCTACGATTTCACGGATGGACTGGGTTGCGGTGGCCATATTCACTCTCCACCTGCAACGGTAGAGAGTGCGGCGGCATGCCACAGCGACTTTGGTCACTCGCAGATAATTTTCGTCAGGATTCGAGCAGCGCGCTTAGACCCTTAAGGTCTCGCACCACGATTTGACGGGCATCGACGTCGAGAAGGCCTTCGGCCTGCAGGCGCATCAGATTCCGGGAGATGAGCTCCCGTACCGTTCCAAGTTGGTGGGCCAGCTCCTGGTGGGTCGCGGGCAGAAGGATCTCGATACCCCGATCAGTCTTCTTTCCTTCGGTTTGCGCCAGCTTTACGAGCATAGCGATAAGCCGCTGGCGGATGGTGGTAAAGGACAGCTCCTCAATGATGCCGACGAGACGCCGTAAGCGCGCACCCACAACGGAGAGTACCTTGAGGGGAACTTCGGGATGTTCCATGCAGTAGGCGTGAAAATCGCGCCGGGAGATGAACGCAATCTCAGTGTCTTCAGTGGCTACGGCTGAGGCAGGGTAAGGGCCGCCGTCGAAGACCGGCAATTCGGCGACAGATTCGCCGGGAACGTTCACGGCAAGTACCTGTTCCCGGCCGTTCACCGATGTCTTGAAGATGCGGACCTTGCCCCTGGCGATGATGTGGAGGCCGCTGCAGGGTTCACCTTCAGAGAACAGGAGTTCGCCGGCGCTGAAGAGCTTGCGCACGGTACGAGCTGCGAGCGTTTGCAACTCTTCGCGAGAAAGGTTGGAGAGAAGTGCGGTTCTTTCCAGGACAGAGGCAAGATCGGTGCGCGGTTGGTTCACGCAAAAAATTCTACCTGAGCGACTTTGGTCACTGCCGGGCGCCAGATCTGCGGTTCTCATAGATTTATGAACCCGCAGATTAACACGATCGATTTCGACCAGCGACCCTTTCTGGCGATCTGGGAGGTGACGCAGGCATGCGACCTGGCTTGTGTCCACTGCCGCGCATCGGCCCAGCCTGACCGGAGCCCGATGGAGCTCACGACCGAGGAAGGTAAGAGCCTGATTGACCAGATCGCGGCCATGCAGGTTCCGGTGTTTGTGCTCACGGGTGGAGATCCGATCAAGCGGCCAGACCTTTTTGAACTCATCGGCCACGCAAGAGAAGTGGGTGTGCGTGTCTCGCTGACGCCGAGCGCAACACCCCTGCTTACGCGAGAGATCGTGTTGCGGCTGAAGGAGGCCGGACTGGCACGGCTGGCGGTGAGCATGGACGGCGCGAGTGCAGCTACGCACGACAGATTTCGCGGCATGAGCGGATCGTTTGCGCGCACACTCGACGCAGTTCGCTGGGCCAACGAGGCGAGCCTGCCGGTTCAAATCAACACCACATTCAGCCGCAGGAATATCGGCGAGATCGATGCGATTGTGGCTCTGATGGAATCGCTGCGGATTACGCTCTGGAGCGTCTTCTTCCTGGTTCCGACGGGCCGCGGAAAGCTCGACGACCTGCTGAGCGCCGACGAGTTCGAGGAGGTATTTGCGAAGATCTATCGCCTGTCGAAGAGTGCGAGCTTTGATATCAAAACTACGGAAGCGCAGCACTACCGCCGGTACTGCCTGCAGCAGCGCGCGGCTGAGCGGCGGATGGGGACGCTGATCGAAACGCCCGAGAAGCTGCTGGACACCACTGGCCGTGCGCCGCGCGGGCTGAACGACGGCAAAGGATTCGGCTTTATCTCGCACGTGGGCGAGGTTTTCCCCAGCGGCTTTCTGCCGGCTTCGGCGGGTAACATCCGCAACCAACCGTTGGCCGGGATTTATCGGGAATCTGGGCTGTTTCAGGCGCTGCGCAATCCCGCTATGCTTGAAGGCAAGTGCGGCGCGTGCGAGTTTAAGCAGATCTGCGGCGGGTCGCGTGCCCGCTCCTATGCCCTAACCGGCAATCCCTTTGGCGAAGAACCCTGCTGCTCGTATATTCCCAAGGGATATGTACCTGCGTCTCCCGCTGTAAAGAAGGCAACAACTCTTCATGTGCTTCAAGGAGCCTGACATATGGGAATACAGATTGGCGCCAAACCGGACAGCGGATTCGACGATCCGCTGGGAATGCTGAAGGATTGCCATCGCAGAATTGAGCGTTTCCTTGGCATCCTTTGCATTGTTGCCGAATGTGCGCAGAGCCGGAGTCTCACGGAAGAGGAGTCTGCGGCGGTGAATGCCGCGCTCAATTATTTTCGGGTAGGCGGGCAGCGCCACACCGCTGATGAGGAAGAGTCGCTATTTCCGCGACTGATTGCGGCCGGCGATTTCGCCGAACTCGACCGGCTGGAACACGACCACGCCGAAGCCGGTGAGTTACACGCTGAGGTTGAGGCACTCTATCGGTCCTGGATTTCCGGCGGATCGCTCGACGAAAGCGAGAGATCCCGCCTGCAGTCCTCCACCAGCCGTCTCCGCGATCTTTATCAAGCTCATATTCAGGTCGAGGACAATGTCGTGTTCCCGAAGGCCGCGCAGGTGTTGGGCAACGACGTGATTGAGGCGATCGGGCGGGAGTTTCGCGCCAGGCGGCAATAGCTGTGCCGTGAGTTTGTGCATCCGAGCAATTCGACTGGAGCCGTTTTGCGGGCGTGACGTGGAGGGCAGCGGAACGGAGCGCCTGCAGGCGAAATCCTCAGTCGAAGGTGCGACGTAGGATCCCGGATTGAGGAAGATTTGGGAAGGAAGTCGCCAGGCAGGATTTTCGGGCGAGCGAAACGCGAGCAGCGGGTCGATGCTAACGCGAGCGGCGGGTCGATGCAATGGATGGTGGAGCTGAGCGGGATCGAACCGCTGGCCTCCTCGTTGCGAACGAGGCGCTCTCCCAGCTGAGCTACAGCCCCACAAGGAACTCTTCTATCTTAGCAGTGTGCGCAGAATCGGGAAAGGGTACGCGCGCTTAGCGCGAATAGACAAAGGTGCCGCAGCGGTCGGTTGTGTTGGCCAAGGCGTCCATGGTCAGGACGGGAGGGGTGGGGCTGGAGAAGAAGGTCACGCTCAGGGTGCGGCCCTGCACCCAAGTGATCATCCATTGCACGTCGTCGGTGCCGCAGAGCGTGTTCTTGTGCATGAAGCGCTGGTTAGCCGAAACGGCGAGCCGGTAGAGGTAACCGCCGCCGGGGGCGTTGATGTCGGCGTCGAAAAGCGCGCCTGCCTCCTCGGGCTTGAGGGCGCGAATCTGGCCGATGGGGAAGTTGAAGTAGTCCATGGTAAGGCGGGATTCGGCGATGGAGATTTCGCCGGTGATGGTCTTGGCCGACGAACTCTCAGCAAACCAGGCGCCTTTGTCCTGCGCGAGGGCGGAGTATGGCCATGCGAGGAGGAGGGTCAAGGCGGGGAGGATTATCTTAACGTGCATTTATTGAGGATGACATTTGAGATGGGGCCGGGGCAAACGGTGAAGAATCGGACGGCTTGTTTTTGCTCGAGTTCCGGGAGTGGATCGCAACAGCGCCGATTGAGGCAGGGTTCGATCGAGGCTCAGTGCGCAGGCGTTTCTTGGGCGCCCGGCTTTGCGGGGATTCCCTGATTAATGGACGCGGCGGACAGAGCCTGGGTCTTCTTAATGGCTTGCGCCAGAGTGTCGGCAGAGCTAATGGCGAAGACAGATCCGTGCAAATCTCGTGTCAATAGCTCTACCCCGTCGGGTGCGCCGCCAGCAAGCGGAAATAATTCGAAATAGAAGACGTGAGCGTCTGCGATCTCAATTCTCCGGGTCGTGTCTTGCGGCAGTTTTTCCCATTCATGACTTCCCCAGGCGCCCAGGAAGACGATGGCATCTGGAGGCTGGCTCGACGCGGACTCGGTCTGCACCAGGCCGACCAGGAAGTTTCTCCAACTTCCGTATTGGAGCGCCTGAACCGATATGGAGGCATAATTCAATCCCTTCAAAGCTCTTTGGAGTTGAAGGAATCCGGTGGAATCGAATCTTTCCGAGCTGAACATCACTTGTTGCCGGTCGAGTTCGAAAGCGACGAGTCTTACCGATCTGCAGGGAAGCTGGGTGAGCAACGTGGAGAGGGTTTGCAAAAGATAGGCATGTTCCAGAACGCTGAGATAAGTGAGCCCATTTGGAACATAGGCATTCAGAAATACGGTGAGCCGCAGGCCTTTGTCTCTAAGTGCGCCATTCCACCGTGTATTCATCAGCGGGGCAACGGCGCCAGGTTGCAGTGCGAAGGGGACGTTCCCGGCTCCCCTGTCTTCTTCCGGCTTGATGGTTTGCCGATTGCGGCAGGTGCGGCCTTGACGGTCAGTGAGAACGAGATCGACTGAATAATGCCCGGGCCCGACGGCGAATCCTCCGCTCAAATTGACCACCAACTGGGAGGGTTTGGAGTAGAGATCTGAAGAGGCGTGCGGCTTAACCTGCTGCATTTCGAAGCTCTCGGTCATCAGCACGGGCTCGCCTTGCTGGGGTGTGATTCTTAAATATGCAACCAACTTCGTGCCGGGCGCGATTATCTCTCCAAGATGGCATTCGATAAGGAAGCCGGCCGTATAGCGAAATTGGAAGTCCAGGCGAGGAGTCCTTGAGAAGCGGATAGAACAAGGCAGCTCATTCTTCGACGGGGCATGGTCGAGGACCTGAATTGCCTGAGGAAGTTCAGCAGCTTTTACGAAATCTTGAGCAGCCGCAGTGGCGGCGATGGAGCTACCCAACACGAGCAACCGGGCGATACTTTGTAGCGGCCTCATTTTTTTAGGAGCCTGCGAACGGCGTTCAATCCGGGCTACTGCTTGCACAAGAATACAATCGAGAGCCGACAGCGTCAGGAAATCATTGCGGAGGGTGATTTTTCAGTGATTGCAGGCACCGAAGGCGGGTCGCCCCGGACGCTTCAAGTAGCGAAGCGTCCGGACACAGGATGACAGCATTGCTGGAGGGGCAATTCGTTGCGGAGCGACGCTACTGTTCGCGCAGCAGAATGAGCGGGTCGACGGCGAGAGCGCGGCGCGCGGGGATCCACGATGCAATGAGGCCCAGCAGGAGCATGGTGGCGCAGACACCACCAAGCACCACGGGATCTTTTGGCGTGGCCTGGTAAACGATGAAGGAGAGAACGCGCGTGGCCAGCACGCCGAGCACAATGCCCGCGACCGAACCGGCGGCAAGCAGTCTGAAGGCGCGGCCGAGAGAGGCGCCCAGAACCTCGCGACGGCCAGCGCCAAGAGCGATGCGAATGCCCAGTTCACGCAGGCGCTTCGAGACCACATAAGAGGCCATGCCGAAGACACCGGTGATGGCCAGCATCGCGCCCAGCAGACCGAGCGCGCCCAGCGCTACTGAAGCCACCCGCGCGGCGAACAAGGCGGTATCCATCTCCTGGGTCCAGGTGCCGGTGATCAGCGGAATCGACGAGTCGAGGCCGTGCAGCGTGCGCACGATTGCTGCCGTCATCTCCGAGAGATCGCGCTCGGAGCGAATGACAATCCATGTGTCGCTTTCCTGATGTTGCTGGAAGGAGAAGAACATGGCCGGCTTCTGGTCTTCAGTCAGGGTGCGGTATCTGCCGTCTTCGACGACGCCGACGACTTCGGCGCGCTGGCTGCCGCCCCACAGCTTGAAATGACCACCGATGGCCTTCTCGACAGAGCCGAAGACCTTGACCGCGAAGGTGCGATTGACGAGAGCGACGATGGGCTTGTCTTTGGAGTCATCGAAGGATAGATCTCTACCTGCGATCAAATGAGTTTGAGCCGCAGCAAGGTAGCCGGGCGAAATGTTGTAGTCCATGGCATCCGCAGCTTCGTTGGTGGGACGGAAGTCGGTCGTGGCGTCGGTGTAGACATAGGAGTCGCCGCCGCCGAGACCGAGCGGGATCTGGTTGATGTAACCCGCGGAAGATACGCCGGGGATTGCGCGGATGGCATCGAGCATGCGCCGCTGCATTTGCGCTTCATTATCCTTGGAATAGCCCGCCATCTGCAGATCGGTGTCGACGACGATGGCATTCTGCGGCTGGAATCCGTAGTTGCTGTTGAGCGAACGCGCCAGCCCGCGCACCGCAACCAGCGAAGAGGTGATGAGCACTGCACAGATCGCGATCTGAGTGATGAGGAGCAGGTCGCGCAAAGTGAAGCGTCGCATGGTGGAGTCGGCCATGCCGGTACGAATAATCTGCCAGGGATCGGCGCGCAGCACCTGTCGTACGGGCACCATGCCGAAGAGCAGGCCGCTGACCAGGGCCATGGCGAGGGCGACGGCGTAGGTGCGCAGGTCGGGATTGACGGGCACATTGATGGGGACCGAGGGGATGGGCTGCCAGGCGCTGAGCGCATGAAGGACGACAACGCCACCGGCAATGCCGACGACTCCGCCCGCGAGCGAGAGCAGCATGGCTTCAGTGAGCAGTTGGCGGAGGATGAGTTTGCGGCGCGAGCCGAGGGCCAGGCGGAGAGCGATCTCTTTGGCGCGATCGGCGGCGCGGGCAGCAAAGAGGCTGCCGAGATTGGCGCATGCAGCCAGCAGAATGAGGCCGGCGAGCAGCATGAGTCCGGTCATGAAAGCGCGCGCGGGGCCGCCAAGCATGTCGCCCACAAGTCCGGGGCGGGCGAGCGTGAACTTGATGCCTTCGTCGTCGCCCGGGTAGGTCTTGGACAACCAGTTACCGATGCCGTTGAGATCGGCAGTGGCCTGGGCGGGAGTGACACCGGGTTTGAGGCGGCCGACCACCCAGGGCGAATGATCGCCGCGGTATTGCAGGTCGTCGCTGCCCTCGAGAATCGGCTGCTCAAGAACAGGAACGAAGAACGCAGGTGCGAAAAAGAGCTCGGTGCCACGGAAGCTGCGCGGCGCGACGCCGATGATGGTAAAGGGATGCTTGTTGAGCTCGACCATGCGGCCGATGACGCCGCGATCGGCGTTGTAGTGGCTGCGCCAGTAGTCATCGGTGAGCACGATGTAGGGGGCGCTGTTCTTACCCTTTTCGTCGGATGCGTGAAAGAAGCGCCCGAGGGAGGGCTGAATGCCGAGGCCGTCGAAGTAGTTGCCGCTCACCAGATAGGGCCACGCCGTTGAGGAGTTGTTACCCTCCTTTACGCCCACTGCGCCCATGATCTTGACGAGCGTGAGGACTGAGAACGTATGGTTGCGGTCGCGCAGGTCGATGTAGTCGAGGTAGGACTGCGAAGGATACTGATAGCGCTGCACCATGTAGAGGTTCTCGGCGTTGGGGACGTTCACCGGCCGCAGAACGAGCGCATTCAGTACGCTGAATACGACGGCATTGGCGCCGATGCCGAGCGCAAGCGTGACCAATGCAGTAATGGCGAAGCCCGGTGACTTGCGCAACTGGCGGAGGGCGTACTTCACATCGGTGAACATAAGTGCCTCTGGTTGTGGGGTGCCTTCTCGTGCGGGTTGATGTTGGTACGCGGGGCCGGATGCAGTGGTTCCAATGAATTAACGGCTGTGCGGGAGAATTGTTAACAGCTGCGGTGAATTCGGGATCAGGAGATTGTTAACAAGTCAAGGCGCTGTCCGGAAATGGACAGCGGCGTTGGAGAGCTGCCTGAGTCGCGATTCCAAAGGACGTCG
The DNA here is from genome assembly GCA_035504315.1 of Occallatibacter sp. Lineage (GTDB taxonomy): Bacteria > Acidobacteriota > Terriglobia > Terriglobales > Acidobacteriaceae > Telmatobacter. Next base: position 34,432 of record DATJSB010000100.1, on the reverse strand, counting down.
AAAGACGCAAGAGGGACTACGTCAGGAAGCGTAACGCCGAATGGCGTAATGGACGGAGAGGATTCGTGCTTTCCATTCCTTGAACTGGCTCGTCTAATCCACATTGATCCAAACCACGCGGCATTGACTGCAGTTGCCGCTTTTCAAGAAGCGATGGAATGCGATTCTCGTTGAGTGTCTGGGCTGTGTCGTTTGCGTCATTGCCGCTGTTCCTGCTCATTCCTGAGCTCGCAACGGCTCAAAAGACGATTCATGTTCCCGGCGACGCGCCAACAATCCAGCAAGCGATCAACGCGGCACAGAATGGCGACACCGTGCTGGTTGCTCCCGGAACATACGACGAAAACATTGATTTCGAGGGAAAATCAATCGAGGTAACGAGCGAGAGCTCAAGCGGCGCCGGCGCGGCCAATACGATTATCGCGGGATCGGCCGGCCCAACCGTTACCTTTCAGAGCAACGAGCCGTCCACGGCGGTATTGAGCGGCTTCACCATCACACATCAATCCGTCGGCGGGGAGACACCGCCCGGCGAAGGCATCCTCATCTCCAGCGCTTCGCCCACCATCACCGCCAACGCCGTCGTCGAAAACGACGGATGTGGCATCTCGATCACAGGGCCCCCCTCCAGCCCGGCCATCCGGGGAAACGAAATCAGCTGGAACTTTCTGGGCACGACGCGTACCACTGTTCCCTACTGCAGCGCGGCGTTTGGCATCGACGTGGATAATGCCGGCTCTGTAGAGATATCGAACAATACGATCCAGGGCAACAATACGATTTCTCCAGCTGCCCCTGCAGGAGCGGGGATCGTAGCATACGAAACCACGAAGCTCACGATTGCGAACAACGCGATATTCAACAATACGAACCTCCAGGCGGGTGGCGATGACGGCAGCGGTTTAGGCGGAGGTGGGGGGGGCGGCATTTCGGCCTGGGGAGTCGAAAATGTGGCGATCGTCCAAAACCTCGTCTATTCCAACATGGTGATTGGGGGCGGCTCCACCGCTGGCATTGCCGTAGGTCCAGGCAATCCGGGAGCCGAACCGGCATCGGGAACGCTAACAATCGTCAACAACACTGTGGTCGGTAACATCAGCCCAACAGGGGTTCCGGATCAGATCGCCATCGGGGCATACGCTGCACAATCAACTGTTGAAAACAATATTTTTGAAAGCACAGACAGCGGAATCGCAATCTACTGCGATCAAGGTGCAAACATCGGCTTCTCGTACAACGATGTTATCGGCAGCGCCCCGACGCACGGCTGTGGCGGATTCAACAACATTTCCGCCGACCCGCAGTTTGTCGGCGCCGCGGTCGATAACTTTCATCTCACCGATGGATCTCCCGTAATCGCCGCCGGAGATCCAACAGCTCCGGGACTTCCCTCGACCGATTACGACGGTCTTCCGCGCATTGTTAACGGAACTATCAGCCTCGGGGTCTACGAGTATCAGCCGGTCACGGCCAATTCTCCCGTGCTTACCTCCAGCGCTAACCCCTCTTACGTCGGGCAGCCGGTCACGTTCACCGCAACGCTCAACACGTCAGCGGCAAAATCGCCGGTCAGTGGAACGATGAGCTTCAGCGATGGCGCTTCCGTTCTCGGAACCATCAACGTCAGCACCGCCGGCGTCGCGGCCCTTAGTTCCAACTCGTTATCGACCGGCGCTCACTCGATCTATGCAGTCTACTCGGGCGATAGCGATCTTCCGCCCGGCATCACGAACACAGTCAGCCAGGTCGTCTCCACATTTCCCACCACCACTACGCTCACCGTTTCGCAAAACAATATCGCTTTCGGGCAAAGCGTTTCCCTCACGGCAGAAGTGGTTTCGCCATCGAGCGGAGCTACGGTAACAGGCGGAGTCGTCTTCTACGACGGAACCAGTTCGCTCGGAGTTGTCAATGTAAACAACGGTACGGCGAGCTACACCACAAGCTCGCTCGGAGCCGGATCGCACACGATCGATGCAGAGTTTGTTCAGAACCAGACCTACTCCACCAGCACGTCGAACGCTGTCACCGTTACGGTGGCGTCCGATTTCGCCATGTCCGCGACGCCAGCGTCGCAAACGATCGACCCGGGTCATGCTGCTCGTTACAGCATCAGTGTCACGTCTGAATCAGGATTCAATGCGCCGATAACCCTTGCCTGCTCCGGGTTACCTGCGGGTGCATCGTGCAGCTTTTCGCCTTCAACCCTCGCGAATGGTCCGGGCGATTCCCAACTGGTGATTCAGACAGCCGCAAGCCGCACCGCATCGAACGACTCTCGCCCGCCGATGCACCGTTCCATGAGGCTCGGTGCGGCCGTGCCACTGCTGAGTGCGCTCCTTTTCATACCTTTGAGTTGCCGCCGCAGGGGACTCCGGGCGCTTTTCGTGCTCATTTGCTTTGTCGCGACGACCGGCTGCGGTTCACCACAGTTGCTTACTCTTTCCCCGCCACAGGCCTACTCGATTGTTGTGACAGGCGCGAGCAGCGCGGCGAATGGCCCCGTTACCCATTCGACGACGATAACGCTCAAGGTGCAGTCAAGTTTCTGACCAAGTCCTTTGTCTTGGTCCAAACGCACAAAAAGGCCGGGTTGCCCCGGCCTTTGTTTCTCTGGCGTAGCTAGACCACCTAGACCCCAGAGCTAAATTCGATTTTGTCTAAAGCTGGTTCATGGTAGCGAGGAACTCAGCGTTGTTGCGGGTCTTCTCGAGGCGCGTGATCAAGAGTTCCATGGCTTCAACAGGCGAGAGCGGGTTGAGCACGCGGCGCAGGACAAAGATGCGCTGCAGGTCGTCCTTGGGGATGAGCAGCTCTTCCTTGCGGGTGCCGGAGCGCTGGATATCGATGGCCGGGAAGACGCGCTTGTCGACCAGCTTGCGGTCGAGGATGATTTCCATGTTGCCGGTGCCCTTGAACTCTTCGAAGATGACTTCGTCCATCCTCGATCCGGTATCGACGAGAGCGGTGGCGATGATGGTGAGCGAGCCGCCTTCTTCGATGTTGCGGGCCGCGCCGAAGAAGCGCTTGGGCCGTTGCAGGGCGTTGGAGTCGACGCCGCCCGAGAGCACCTTGCCCGATGGCGGCACGATGGTGTTGTAGGCGCGGGCCAGGCGGGTGATGGAGTCGAGCAGGATGACGACGTCGCGCTTGTGTTCGACCAGGCGCTTGGCCTTTTCGATGACCATCTCGGCCACCTGCACGTGGCGGGCTGCGGGCTCGTCGAAGGTGGAGCTGATAACTTCGCCCTTCACCGAGCGCTGCATGTCGGTGACTTCCTCGGGACGCTCGTCGATGAGCAGGACGATGAGGACCACCTCAGGATGGTTGGAAGTGATGGAGTTGGCGATGGATTGCAGCAGCATGGTCTTGCCGGTGCGGGGCGGGGCGACAATAAGGCCGCGCTGGCCCTTGCCGACCGGTGTGAGCAGATCCATGACGCGGCCGCTGACGGCCTCGCGCACGGTCTCCATCTTGACGCGTTCCTGCGGGTAAAGCGGCGTGAGGTTGTCAAAGAGGATCTTGTTGCGCGTCTCTTCGGGCGACTCGAAGTTGATGGCCTCGATCTTGACCAGGGCAAAGTATTTCTCGCCCTCGTGCGGCGGACGCACGTTGCCGCTGATGGAGTCGCCGGTTTTGAGGTCGAACTTGCGTATCTGGGAAGGAGACACGTAAATGTCGTCGGGGCCGGGCAGATAGTTGTAATCGGGCGAGCGCAGGAAGCCGTAGCCGTCAGGCAGGATCTCAAGGACGCCTTCGGCAAAGATGTGGCCTTCCTTCTCGCTCTGCGCCTGCAGGATCTTGAAGATCAGGTCCTGTTTGCGGAGGCCGCTGGTTCCGGGGATTTCAAGGGTGCGCGCAATGCGGCTTAATTCAGTGATGTTTTTTTCTTTGAGTTCTGCGATGGTCATTGTTCAGTTCACCTGCGAAGGGCGGGATGGGTGTGAGGGGATGTGAGAGGGAAAAACTGCTCCGGAAATTATGAGAGGACCACTGGCCAAATAACTTGCCAAAACCGGCAATCAAATGCGACCCATGCTTGCCTGGAGAGGCGAGACGCCTGGGAAGAGAAACGATCGTCAATTTGAAACTATAAACCGATGCGCTGGAACAGCCAGCCCGGAAGAGAGGTGCCGCTAGGCTGCGCGACGCCTTTCCACAGGCTGCGAAACCTGGGACTCGTGGAGGTGTTCCGCCGACCCGGGATTGGTGTTGTGGAAGCGGCAGAGGACCTCGTTCGTGGTGTCCTGCAGCCGGGTGTTGGGCTTATGAAGCATTCGAGTAGCCTTGCTCGCCAGCTGACAAAGCTGGTACCGGTTGGACACATGAGAGAGTGCCCCAAATACTAAATCAGAACGCATATTGCCAAATCTCCTTCTAAGAAACCTGCCCGGACGGAACTACTTGGCGCCGCCGGTGCAGCGCGGAATCCAAAACCATGGATCCCAAGAAACAAAGTGCTGCCAATCATTAGACGCAGTTGGTGCGGCCCTAGTTCAAAATCTTGCCACCGAGTCGCACTTTATGAAACTGAGCCATCTACCCAAAGGAACGCAGTTACCAGCATGGGGGACGAGCGTGCCCGCGATTTCCAATTCCGGCGGCTTAAACGCACCGGGACATCTACTTCTGAGCCCTCGCTCAAATTGGATGCAGGAAATCACTGAGGGGCGCGCAAAATTCGCACAAACACAGCCTGCCCTTTTGGATGGCTCATTTGACTTTATAACGAGATCGAGGATGGGTCAACAGTTTTTTCGGTGATCTTCGCCGTCAAGACGATGCCAAGGACGGCGTCTCGTGTCTTTTCGATAAACTATTGAATATAAATGCGATACTTTCGAATTTCGGCGGTTTTAGAGAGGCGGAAAATTGGAGGAAAGCTCCCGGTGATCGGGCGCCGCCGGAATCTGAAGTTGGAAAATGTACCGCGACAGTCAACTCCGAGGATGAGTTTGCCAGCCTTCGAGAAGCTCGCGGGGGCGACTGAGGACCGGCGATGGGAAAGAAATCCACAGGGTGGATTGCGGTTCAGGCCCAGCATCTGCGGTCGACTCCAATAACTGCGATCAACTCCAATAGCTGCGGTCCAGCGTCCGGTATTGGATGGCTTCGGCGAGATGGGGGACGGCCAACTGTTCGGCGCCCTCGAGGTCGGCGATGGTGCGGGCGACCTTGAGAATGCGGTCGTGGGCGCGGGCGGTCAGGCCCTGTTGTTGCATGGCGCGCTCGAGCAGGCGCTCGGAGTCGGCGCCCAATTCACAGTAGGTGCGGATCTGGCGGGTGGTCATCTGGTTGTTCGAATAGATTTTTTCTCTGGCCTTGGAGAAGCGCTGCTGCTGTCGCTCGCGGGCGGCCATGACCCGCGCGCGAATCTGGGCTGAGCCCTCGGCCGCTGCGCCGCCGCGCAGCTCCTTATAATGAACGGCCGGCACTTCGATATGGATATCGATGCGGTCGAGCAGGGGCCCGGAGATTTTTGACACGTAGCGCTGGATCATGGGCGGAGTGCAAAGGCACTCGCGCGATTTGTCGTTGAAGTAGCCGCAGGGGCATGGGTTCATGGCGGCGGCGAGCATGAAGCGCGCCGGAAAGCTGAGCGACATGGAGGCGCGGGCGATGGTGACGGTGTGATCTTCGAGGGGCTGGCGCATCACTTCGAGAACGTTGCGGGGAAACTCGGGAAGCTCGTCGAGGAAGAGCAGGCCGTTGTGGGCGAGCGAGACCTCGCCGGGACGCGGCACGACGCCGCCGCCGATGAGACCGGCGTCTGAGATGGTGTGGTGCGGCGAGCGAAAGGGGCGCTGGGTGACCAGGCCTTCTCCGTTGAGAACGCCGGCGACGGAGTGAATCTTGGTGGTTTCGAGAGCTTCGTCGAAGGTGAGCGGCGCGAGGATGGACGGCAGGCGCTTGGCCAGCATGGTCTTGCCCGAGCCAGGCGGCCCGATCATGAGGATGTTGTGGCTGCCGGCCGCGGCCACTTCAAGCGCGCGCTTGGCGGTCTGCTGGCCGCGCACGTCGCTGAAGTCGACGCTGAAGTGCTCGAGTTCGCCGAGAAGTTTTTCAGTGGAGACACGGAATGGCTCGCGCTGAATGTGACCGACGACGGAGGAGTTGAGAAGTTCGAGCACGTCGAGAAGCGAGGTGACGGGATAGACATTGACGCCATCGACGACTGCGGCCTCGGATGCGTTGGCCACGGGAAGGACGAGGTTGGGAATATTTTTTTCGCGCGCCATGACGGCCATGGGCAGCACGCCGGGGATGGAACGAAGGCTGCCGTCGAGGCCGAGTTCGCCGACAAAGAGAAACTGGCTGAGATCGCTGACGCGCAACGCGCCGTAGGCGCCGAGGATGCCGACGGCAATGGGCAGATCGAAGCCCGAGCCTTCTTTCTTGAGATCGGCCGGTGCAAGGTTGATGGTGATGAAGGTGGGCGGAATGAGGTAGCCCGAGTTCTTGATCGCGGCGCGGACGCGGTCGCGGCTCTCGCGCACGGCTGCATCGGGAAGGCCGACGGTGTGGAAGTGGTCCTGATCGCAAACAGCGCCGCTATAGTCGACTTCGACTTCGATGAGGTTGGCGTCTATTCCGTAGACCGCGGCGCTGAGAGCCTTGAAAAGCATGATTCAAGAAGATTGCTCGGAGTGTACCATTCTTGACGCCATAACGGTATGTGACGCAAGTCGCTGCACAAACCGCGTTGGACAAGTTTGGAAGCGGTGCGGTTAAATCTACTCGATGGTGGATCGCTCAAGGATTGCCCAATGCGCCAGGGGTTCAACCCGCGTCGCGCTGGTCATATTCATTGCAATTATGGCCGCGGCGTTCCTTCGGCCGCTCGTCGAAGTCCTTTTTGGTGCGAAGTTCCAATTCAATTGGGTGCTCGGGCTCAAGGTTTCGCTGGTCTTTTCGGTTTTGTTTTTTTGCGTTTTCTTCATCTGGTCATGGATCGCCGCTAGTCGATTTCAGCCGGTGTTGGATGCTTTGGATGCGGAGCCGCTGCCGTCTGACCTTCGGGAGCCGCCGCTTTCAGGCTTCGTCGCCATGGAGTATTACTGGCTGATCCTGAACCGCACTTTTGTGGTGTTCGTCGCTCCAGAAGGAATTTACGGGTGGAAGGCTCAAGGCGCAGTTACCAACGTGGACAGGACTTTTTACGAGCCCTACCAGGAGATGCTGAAGGACGATGAGTTCATGCGCGACCGGCAAGCGATCGAAAAGCTGTCGCGCTTGCGTGGCGGGTTTTTCATCGAGAGGTCAGCGATTACAACGGTGGAGTACAACGAACGACAGAAATGGGGCGTGGGCGGGATTCTTCATTCGGGCCGCATCAACGTGAAACTCTCTAACGGCAGGACCAGGGAATTCATTCTTCTCGGATTCGTAATCGGCGACGAGCTGATAAACCAGATGGCGGCGACGCTCGGCGTCAACGCATCCAATCCAGTGCAGGTGTAAAACTTTGGCGACAGGATTATTTGATCTCTACAAAATTGGAGTGGGTCCATCGAGTTCGCATACCATGGGCCCAATGCGCGCGGCCTGCCGGTTTGCGCAGGGACTTGCGACCCGCGGGGAGCTGGAGCGCGTGGCGCGCATTCAGGTGGATCTGTACGGATCGCTGGCGTTGACCGGGCTGGGGCACGCGACCGATCGCGCGGTGCTGCTGGGCCTGGCGGGCAATGAACCTGCAACCATCGATCCGGCGGCGATTGAGGGAACCGTTGCGGCAATACGAAACGAGCGCAGGATGAAGCTGGCCGGCACACGCGAGCTTGGCTTTGACGAATCGCGCGACCTGTTCTTTCATCGCGACACCATGTTTCCGCCGGGAGCGAAGACGCAACATCCCAATGGGGTAAGGTTCACGGCGTTCGACGCTGCGGGCGCGGTGGCGAAGCAGCAGACATTCTTTTCAGTGGGCGGCGGATTCATTGTGGAGGATGGAGCGGACGCACAGGCGGCAGCGCTGGTCGGAAGCCAAGTTCCTTATCCATTTCACAGCGCGGCCGAATTGCTGGCGACTGCCGAAGCCAATGGAATGACGATTGCCGAGCTGATGATGGCGAATGAGCGCGCGCTTCTGGGCGGCAAGGGCGGAGACGCTTCGGCTGAACAAGTGAGCGCGGGCATCGATGTCATCTGGGCCACGATGAAAGGATGCATCGAGCGCGGGATGGCGACCGAGGGAATCCTGCCGGGCGGGCTGAATGTGCGGCGCAGAGCGCACGGGCTCGTCGAGCGGCTGCGTGCGAAGGAAGCGGCGGGCGCGAAGGGCGATCCGCTGGCGCCGCTCGACTGGGTGACGGTGTATGCCATGTCGGTGAACGAGGAGAACGCCGCCGGAGGGCGCGTGGTGACGGCGCCCACGAATGGTGCGGCGGGAGTGGTGCCCGCAGTTGCGCGGTACTACGAGCATTTCATTGAAGGCGCCAATCACGAAGGTATAGAGCGTTTCTTCCTGACCTCGGCCGCAATCGGGATTCTGTACAAGGAAAATGCGTCGATCAGCGGCGCTGAGGTCGGATGCCAGGGCGAAGTAGGCGTGGCGTGCTCGATGGCTGCGGGCGGGCTTGCAGCAGCGCTGGGCGGAACAAACGGCCAGATTGAGCATGCGGCCGAAGTTGCGATGGAGCATAACCTGGGCATGACCTGCGACCCGATCGGCGGACTGGTGCAGATCCCATGCATCGAGCGCAATGCGATGGGAGCGGCCAAGGCGGTGCATGCGACACGCATCGCCATGAACGAGAGCGAAGAGCACAAGGTTTCGCTCGACCAGGTCATCAGGACCATGTATCTGACCGGGCTCGATATGCAGTCACGCTACAAAGAGACGAGCCTGGCGGGGCTTGCGCTCAACGTGATTGAGTGCTGATGCGCTCCCCGCGCGATCCGATGCGAACGCAGGAATCACCAGTGTTCATGCGGCCTTCGCGCATATCGATACTGCGGTTTCGGCGCCCGCATCTCGACAGTTGAATGCTGCAGTGCGATGCCGGAATGCTGCATGACTTGGTAAGAGATAGCGCTGCCGATGCGCGCAAGAAATGAGTTCGCGGCGTTGAAGGGTGGTTGAGAGTCGCGAATCGGAATGGAAGGGCTAAAGGGGCCGGAAAAAATTGTTGACGATTTTTCCACTCATAAGTCGTTTTTCTCTTGACATCGATGCCGCGCAATTCTATACATTCATCAACTGCAATGTATTCATTGCAGACATCGATGCAACCCATCGAAAAGGGAGAATAGGCAAATGGCAACCAAGAAAGCAGCCAAGAAGGCAGCCGCGAAGAAGCCGGCGAAGAAGGCCGCGAAGAAAGCCGCGAAGAAGAAGTAGCGGAACACCAACCCAAAAAAGGCAACACTGAGGGGGACGCAAAAAGCGTCCCCCTCAGTGTTTCTGCGAGAAGATTTACACTTCGGTGAGAGCTTGCTCTAAGTGAGGATCGACAGGAATGACGCGGCGAAGATGGATTGCCGAGCATTGGGATGAAGCGACGGCCACGATGGTAGGAGCGCAGGCCGAGCACATGGCGCGGGTATTGCGCGCGCAGGCGGGAATGCAGACTGAAGTGATTGCCGGCGGGCATGTGTTCCATGCCGAAGTGGCTGCGGTAAAGCTGGCCGGCGAACAGAGCGAGGTGCGGTTCAACCTGCTGGCCGAGTTTGAGGCCGATCCCGCTTTGCCGGTAACGCTGGTGACCGCGATTTACAAGTTCGACCACATGGAGTGGGCGATTGAGAAGGCGACCGAACTGGGTGTTGCCGGTATTGCGCCGGTGATCGCGCGCAGGTCCGAGAAACATCTGGCACAGGCGGCAGGGAAACGCGCGGAGCGGTGGCGGCGTATTGCGCATGAGTCGGCAAAGCAGGCGCGGCGCTCGGAAGTGCCGATTATTTACGATCCGGTTGAGCTTGCGGTGCGGGTGAGTGCAGAGTCGAGCGCGATTCGCATTGTGCTGGCGGAGCAGGAACGGTCGACGACGCTGCGCAATGCGCTTGACGAGGCGATTCGAGCGGCGGGCAGCGAGCAGCCGGCGTTCGAAATTGCGATTGGACCTGAAGGCGGATGGGCGCCGAACGAGGAAGCGCTGTTTGATGCGAATGGATGGAAGGCTGTTTCGCTGGGGCCGCGGATATTGCGCGCGGAGACTGCGGCGATAGCGGCGCTGGCGGTGGTGGCGTCGAGTTTGGAGTAGCTCGGGCTTGGACGTTGTCGCATGCCCGAAGCGGAGCCAGCTGAGTTAGTGAGGCATTGGATTATGCAGGGACCGATCCGATTTGCCGTTGCGTTGTTCTTGGTGGTCCAGGTTAAGGCGACGCCACAAGCAGTACAGCCATTACCCGCAGAACAAACTCATTTCAGCGCAGAAGATGAAACTGTTAAGCGACCGGCGACGATTCCGCCTGAGGTTTTGGCCCAACTTGGACAAGATTCACACGTGAGGAAAGTCATGCGGGGCTCGGACCCGCTTCTTAATCAGCCTCCAGCATCGTGGTTTTCAGCATCAGTGGTTCATTTGGCCGGCCCCGACGAAAGGGATCTGATTGTCGAGGCCGAGGGTGGGCTGGCAGGCGCAAACGTGACGAACTTCTGGGTCTTCCGTTTAATGCCAGGAGGCGCGCAGCTTGTATTGAATGGGCCGGCCCACGACCTGACCTTGATGAAGCCGAGTTGGAACGGACTGCACGAGATTGAGCTCGAATCTGCAACAGCGACGAGATTTCATCGTGTCGTGCTGAAATTCAACGGAGCTCGATTTGCGGTCTTTAGCGATCGATGGGAAGACTTCAAGTAAGCGGCCCGCAAATCTTTACAGATGCGCGCACCGCACCAGCAGGCCTGCGAGGGCACCACCAATTAAATCGCCGATGATGGGGATGGGTGCGTAACGCCAGTTGGAGCTGCCTTTGCCGGGAATGGGCAGCAGCCAGTGCGCGATGCGCGGACCGAGATCGCGCGCGGGATTGATCGCGTAGCCGGTGGTTCCTCCAAGCGAGAGGCCGATGCCCCAGACCAGGCTGCCGACGAGCCACGGGCCCACTCCGGCGGCGGGACCGTTGAGCGCAACTCCTTTGGAGAAGATGGCGTTGGCAACGAGGACGAGGACTGCGGTTCCGATCATCTCGCTGAAGATGTTGAGAAGCGGGCTGCGCACCGCGGCGTTGGTGGAGAAGACGCCGAGCTTGGCGGCGGGATCGGGCGTAAGCGCCCAATGCGGACCGTAATGAAGAGCGACCAGCGAAGCGCCGCAAAAAGCGCCCAGCAACTGCGCCGACCACATGCTGAAGACGGGAGCGTAGTTTCCGCTGACTACGGCGGAGGCAAGGGTGATAGCTGGGTTGAGATTGGCGCCGGGACTTCCGAAGGCCTCGGCCACAATCACTCCACAGAGCACGCCAAGCGCCCAGCCGGTGGTGATGACTATCCAGCCGGAGTCGGCCGCGTAGGACTTGCGCAGAGTAACACCGGCATTGACGCCGTTGCCAAGCAGGATGAGCACCAGCGTGCCCATGAACTCGCCGAACCACACAGAATGCATCGGGGCTTCCTTGTCGGTGGTACCTGTTGCGTAGGCGCCGAAGGGAACTCGCGGACGCATACGGTAACTGATTTGCTGAACCCAAGCATTTTCGCCCGCCGGGGCCATGGCCGCCAAGGGGGAAGAACGGAGAACAGGGAATAGGGAATAGGGAACAGGGAGTAGGGAATAAAGATCAGGGGACAGGCGTCTGAGGGGAGTTGCTGCGTTTCCACGACTTAGACATCGCCGTAGAATTGCGCCTATCGTTTTAAGAAATGATCGTTTTGAGAAATGATCGACGCGGACGTCGCGAGGCGCCGCCGCCGCATCCAACCTGAGAGCGGTAGCGTTCCATGATCGATCAGGGCACTCTTTCCTGAGGGCCGCATAAACGATAGGTCGGTTAAGCAGTGGCGGATGTGATCTTTATCGGGTTGTCGACGATCGATGTGATCTACAACGTCGATAAGTTTCCCAAATCGAATGAAAAGGTAGCGGCGCGCGGCCAGCAGGTGTTCGTGGGCGGGCCGGCGGCGAACGCATGCGTTGCCTGCGTGCACCTGGGCGGCAAGGCAGCGCTGGTGACGACCGTAGGCCGGCATCCTTTGGCGTCGATGGTGCGCGAAGAAATGAAGCGCAACGGGGTTCAACTGATGGATTTGAATCCGGAGTTCGCGGATGTGCCGCCAATCTCATCGGTGACGGTAGACAAGAGCGGGCGCAGGAACGAGATTTCAGGCAATGCGGTACACGTGCATGCGCCTGAAGCGGCAGTTGACCGCACTGTGCTTGAGGCGGCGCGGATGGTGATGGTGGATGGGCACTACATGGAGGCCTGCCGGGCATGGGCGGCTGCGGCGCGAGCGTCAGGCAAGCCGGTTGTGCTCGACGGCGGCAGTTGGAAGGACGGCGCCGATGAACTGCTGAAAACCGTGCACACGGCCATCTGTTCGGCCGATTTTATGCCACCGGGATGCAACAGCCGCGCGCAAATGGTGGAGTACCTGCGGGCACACGGCGTGGTGAACATCGCCATTACGCATGGGGGCGAGCCCATTGAGTTTGTGTCGGGCTCATCGCAGGGAACGCTCCGTGTGCCGGCGGTCGACGTCGCGGATACCGCAAAGGCAGGCGACGGATTGCATGGAGCGTACTGTTACTACGCTTCGCTCGGCCACGGTTTTATTGAAGCGCTAAGCGAAGCGGCCGAGATTGCAACGAAGTAGGTATCAGAGATCAGAGATCAGAGAACAGAAAACAGAGGACAGAGAACAGGGATCAGGGATCAGGGATTGGCCTTGGGGATGGAGTTCACGTACCGGGGCCAGTGGGTGAGCAGTTCGTTCACTACTGTGTGGCCCACCTGGTAAGCGGCTTCGAGTGAAGGCAGGTAGGCTGCGTAGGCGCCGATGCGCTGCTTGGCTAGGCTCTCAGCGGCGCTCATGCCGCGAGGCTCGCGATCGTAGTTGCTCACGGTGCGCAAAACCAGAATGCGGTCAGGGTCGACGCGGCCGGCACGAGCCAGGGATTGGAGCGATTCGAGGGTCCCAGTGTCTTCCATGGCGGTGGTGGTAAACACTCCCTTATCGCCGGTGAAGTAAGGCACCCACTGCGCAGCCCAAGCATCGAAGAGACGGCCGTGCCAGTAGGTTGAAGATGAGAGCTCGTCACCCAGTGTGACGAAGGGCGGGTGCTGGGCAAAGGCGCCGTCGAAGTTGCTGCGAATTTCTCGAAGCTTGTCGCTGTCGCCAAGGTCGAGGTTGCGCGTAAGGTTGAAGGCCCACTGCGCGAGCGACGCGTTGAGCGCATAGACCTGGCCTGGGAGCGGCTCGGCGGGGGATTCGAAGGGCTGTCTCTTGCGTAGGGGAATGTAGCCGGTCGACCAGTCAGGCGGAATCTCTCTCGCGTCGATCTCGTAGGCAAGATCGCCATCGACCACATAGCGCGCCCATGCGGCAGAGCCGAGCGAGATACGGTCAGGCGAGCCGCCGGCGATTCCGGCGACGATCCAGTACGCGCGAGAGAAATCGAAGCGCGGATCGAGGCCGACGGCCATGACGGTTGCTGCGGCGCGCGCGGTGCCTTGGCCGGTAAGGACAGCCATTTCGCCTGACGCGTTCATCCGCACGGCGTGCCAGGCCGCAGGCAAGGCGTAGACGCGGTCGAGATGATCGCGTTCAACCCAGTACTGCAACTCACCGGGCTGGTCGCCGGTATCTTCGCCCACTTCAAACATGGCGACAATCACCACTTTGACGGGGATGGGGCGTGGTTTGGCGGCGGCAATGGCCGCGAGAGACACGAGAAGCAACAGCGAGGCGGACAGGCGCAGGCGGAGCATCATTAGATGCGATGGTAAAGCAAAAGCAGGGACAGAGGGACTAAGGGCTGAGGCGCGTCGAGTCAGTAACCTCCGTCAGCGGCGCTGGCGGAGTTAAAACCAGGTTTTCTTTCTGTATTCGACATATGCGTCGCCGAACTTCGCCTCTAGAATCTGTGCTTCTTTGCGCGCGCGAACGATCTGCGCGGGAATGAGGATGACGTAAATGAGGAGCAGGATGGGCCTGCCGGTCCAGACGATGACGCCCAGGATCATGAGTGCACCAAAGAAGTAGATCGGATTGCGGATGCGCGAATAGATGCCGGTAGTGACGAGTTCTGTTGCCTTGGCCTCGACGCTGAAGGAGCGGCCAAGCTGCATGCGCGCCGTGGAGAAGAGGATGAACGCCGGAAGCGCAATGGCGAGGCCTGCGATGCGCAAGGCTGTCCAGGGAAGGTTCATGGCATGGGTTACGAAAAAGATCACCGCCAGGATGACGATCGCCAGCGTGATGACGTTTAATCTCACAGCCGTTACCTCTCGGATGGGAAGGGCTGAGCATCATCTTAACGCCGAAGGGCGCGGCAAATAGAGCCAATTTCCGCAAAGACGCTGTAGCATGTTGGCTATGCAAGAATCGGCGCGAAAGAGTTGACGAACTAAGGCGCGGAAAATGAGATGCGGGAGGAAACGGTCAATGAGGGCAATGGTCGGATTGATTCTGGGAGGGTTGATGATGGCGGCAGCCGCGGGCGCGCAACAACCGCAAACGCACCACTGGGCGATTGTGGTGCACGGCGGCGCGGGCGATATCGATCGCGCGACACTGGGCGACAAAGGCGATGCGGCGTATCGCGCGGCGCTCACCAAGGTGGTTGAGGCGGGCGCGGCGGTGCTGGATCGCGGAGGCTCGTCGATGGATGCGGTTGAAACGGCGATCAAGATGATGGAAGACGATCCGCACTTTAATTCGGCGCGCGGCGCGGTGTTTACGTCGGCGGGAAAGACCGAGCTGGACGCGGCGATCATGGATGGCGCGACGATGCGCGCTGGAGCAGTTGCCAGCGTGACGCACACTCGGTACCCGATCAGCCTGGCGCGCTCGGTGATGGAGAAGACGCCGTATGTGTTGATGGTGGGGCCGGGCGCCGATGCTTATTCCGTGCAGGCGGGGATGGAGCAGGAGCCGGCGAGCTACTTCTTCACCGAGAGCCGCTGGCGGTCGCTCGTGAAGCAACTGACGAAGGAGGGCAAGCCGATTCCGCCGCGGCCGGAGGGCGCGCCGGCGGAGGGCACGGTCATTCCCGTGGCTCAGATCGAGGAGTCGGCCGATACGCATCGCTATGGCACGGTGGGCGTGGTTGCGCTGGACCGGCAGGGCAATGTGGCTGCGGGCACGTCGACCGGCGGACTGCAGGGCAAGGCGCCGGGGCGCGTGGGCGACTCGCCGATTATCGGCGCGGGCACCTATGCCTCGAACCAGTCGTGCGCCGTTTCAGGCACGGGAGTGGGTGAGTTCTTTATCCGCTACACGGTGGCGCGCGAGGTGTGCGCGCTGGTGCAGTACAAAGGCATGGGGTTGCAGCAGGCGGCGGACGAGATCATTCAGACGCGGCTGAAGCCGATTCATGGAGACGGCGGGGTGATTGCGATTGCGCCAGACGGGCAGATGGCGTGGAGCTTCAACACGCCGGGAATGTTTCGCGCGAAGCTCGCTGAGGGCGGCAAGGTCGAGGTGCATATTTACAACGATGAGCCGTGAGCGAACAACGAACCGTGAGCGGGGCTGGAGGGCGTAGCCCCTGGGTCATTTTTTTCGCGCCCAGGGCGTGGAAGCTTTCTTGCGCAGATACAGCACATTTTCGCGAACAACGTCCGGATCGAGTCCCATATTGCTTGCCGCGAACGCCGCGTAGGCCCTGACTTCTCGATCACGCGGGTTATCTCGCAGCGGTGAAAGGAAGCCGAAGTATTTCATGGATGAGATCTCATCCATGAGTTTCATATCTTTGCGGACGCGGAGGGCTTCGTTGACGGTGATGTCCTTTTCATATGCTCCTCCGTGCGAGCGGTTGGCGCGGCCCTCGACGAGAGCAAGACGGATGAATCGCAATCCGTACATTTGCGCGCGGCTCCGGTTATACAGGTGGTCTATGTCGTAGTTTGCCGGAATTCTGGCCAGGTTCAATTGATATGTGGCGTTGAGAAAGCGCAGATAGTCGTCGCGGTAGGCGTTGTTGTCAGTCCCTGCCCAAAGGCAGGTAGATGCGAGCGATGGGCAATCGACAATGAAAGCCGTGCCGCTCGATCCGGGAAGCGCCTTAACCGTGGTGGCATTATTCCAGCGCAGTTGCGATGGAATTCGAGCAACTTCGTCAATATCGTTGACTGCAACAAGGGGAGGGCAATGCGCGATGCGGGTTTCAGCCGCAAGCGCGTCGCGTTCTCTCCGGACCACTGCGCCGACGTCAAGCTGTCTTGTCATTGATTCCGCCTGGAAGTGAAATCGATTATATCTCCGGAAGACCCACAAAGGTTATGCGGCCAGCCACGGCACCCACGCGATTCACGGTACAATTCGGCCATGGAAACCATCCAATACAACCTGCCCCAAAACCGGATTCCACGCACGTGGTATAACATCCAGCCTGAGCTGCCCGCGCCGCTGGCGCCGCCGCTGCATCCGGGGACGCTGAAGCCGCTCGGGCCTGACGATCTTGCGCCACTCTTCCCGATGAGCCTGATCCTGCAGGAGGTGAGCGCCGAGCCGGAGATCGAGATTCCCGAAGAGGTAAGGCAGATTTATGGGCAGTGGCGTCCGTCGCCGCTGCTGCGCGCGCGGCGTTTGGAGAAAGCGCTCGATACGCCGGCGCATATCTACTACAAGTACGAAGGGCAGAGCCCGGCCGGCTCGCACAAGCTGAATACAGCAGTTGCGCAGGCTTACTACAACAAGCAGGAAGGGACGAAACGGCTCTCAACTGAGACCGGTGCGGGCCAGTGGGGCTCGGCGCTGGCGATGGCGTGCGCATTTTTCGGGCTCGAGTGCAAGGTATACATGGTGCGCGTCAGCTACGACCAGAAGCCGTATCGCCGCGCGCTGATGGAGGTATTTGGCGCGTCGGTTACGGCCAGCCCGAGCAACGAGACCGACTCAGGGCGCGCGATTCTGGCTGAACATCCCGACTCGCCCGGATCGCTGGGCATTGCCATCTCAGAGGCCGTGGAAGTGGCTGCGAAAGATCCGCAGACGAAGTACGCCCTGGGCAGCGTGCTGAATCACGTGCTGCTGCACCAGACGGTGATCGGTCAGGAAGCGATTGAGCAGATGGCTATGGCCGGCGAAGATCCTGACGTGATCATCGGCTGCGCAGGCGGTGGCTCGAACTTTGCCGGACTGGCAATGCCGTTCATCGGGCGCAATCTGAGAGGCAAGAGCAATGCGCGTGTGATTGCCGTTGAGCCGGCCGCCTGCCCCAGCATGACCAAGGGCAAGTTCACCTACGACTTTGGCGACACGGTGCATCTGACGCCGCTGGTGAAGATGCACACGCTGGGGTCAACGTTTGTGCCGCCGGGGATTCACGCTGGAGGGTTGCGTTACCACGGGATGGCGCCGCTGGTTTCGCACGCGGTCAACCTGGGATTGGCCGAAGCGGTGACGGTGCAGCAACTGGAAGCATTCGGCGCCGGCGTGCAATTCGCGCGGGCCGAGGGCGTTGTGCCGGCGCCGGAGTCAAATCACGCGGTGGCCGAGGCCATGCGCCAGGCGTTGATCGCCAGGCAGGAGGGCACGAAGCGAACGATTCTCTTTAACCTGAGCGGGCACGGGCACTTCGACATGCAGTCGTATATCGCGTACCAGGCGGGGAAGCTGGAGAACTACGAGTATCCGGCCGAGGAGATTGCGATGGCACTGGCGGGACTGCCGGCGGTGGGGTGAAAAGACAGGGAATAGGGATTAGGGAGTAGGGAATAGCGAGGCAGTTGAACAGTTGAGCGGTGAAATAGTGACTAAGTGAAGAAGTGAATCAGTGAAGTGGTAAGCAAAACGGCCATCCCTGGTGGGATGGCCGTTGATGTTTAGCGCTTTCACTTTCGGGACTTGATGGACTGTTCCTACCGCGAACTACTGCGGGGTTGTGGCGGCGCCTGCGGTGGAACTGGGGGTCGCGTTCATGCGAGCTTCGGCTTTCTCGGTTTCAACCTTGTGGGCGTTCACTTCGAGAGCCTCTGCCTCAGGCAGGTAGCCGACGGCCTTCTGGATCATCGGGTCCCAGTCGGCCAGGACGCGGAGGCCCTGGAGCTGCCCGAATTGTATGGTCACGATGTCCTGCTTGATGCGGGCCTTCAGCCAATCCGTGACGCCGTTGATATCGTTGTCGTTCCACTCCACGCCCTCGCTGGTGAGGAAGCGTTTGAAGTCGGCCAGCACAGCATCGTCCACCTGGAAATTTTTGTCGACGGTGTGATCGGAAACGTAGACCGGCGCGAAACGGAAGAAGACGTTGTGGTACATCAGTTCCTTCTGGAACTGATTGGCGTCGGGAGATTCGATTTTTTCGTCGGGCGTAATGCCGCCGCCGCCGTAAACGGTGCGACCCGAATCGGTGAGCTTGACCTCGCGGTTGCTCGAATCGGCAGGCAGGGCGCCGGCGTGATTGTAATAGTCGTAGAGCGATACGCCCGCGTAGTTGCGCTGGATGAGCCGCCCCGAGGGAGTGTAGTAGTGATAGGTGGTGAGCGCCAGGCCGCTGTTCTCGCTGAGGTTGTAAACCGTCTGCACCAGCCCCTTGCCGAAGGTGGTCTCGCCCACGATCAGAGCACGGTCGTGATCCTGCAGCGCGCCAGAAACGATTTCGGCGGCCGATGCAGTATCGCGGTTCACCAGCACAACGATGGGGAAGGTCTTGCCGCCGTTGCCGTGGGTTGCAGTGTAGTTCTGGTCAGGATAAGCGCGGCCGCGCTGCGAAACGATGGTCTGGCCCTTGGCAAGCAGATGATCGCAGACGTCCACTGCCTGGCTTAACAGGCCGCCGGGGTTGCCGCGCAGATCCAGCACCAGGCCCTTCAGGTTTCCGAAGCTGTTGATGGCGTCTTCCACCTCCTGGCCCGTGGTTTCCTGGAACTGGGTGAGATGGATGTATCCGACGCCGGGGCGGATCTCGTATTTGAGATCGACCGAGGGGTGGGGAATCTCGTCGCGCACCAAGTCGAAGACCAGCGGCTTGGGCTGGCCGTAACGGATGGTGGTGACCTGCACATGGGTGCCCTTGGGGCCTTTGAGCGCCTTGGCTACCTGGTCGCTCGACCAGCCATCGGTGCTCTTGCCGTCCACCGCCGCGATGACGTCGCCGGGGTGTATGCCGGCGCGGTAAGACGGGGTATCTTCATACGGCGTGATGACATAGACCTTGTCGTGTCCCTGATCGTCGTGCTGCTGCTGGATGACCATGCCGACGCCGTAGTAGTGGCCGCGCTGATCTTCGCGCAGCCTGGCATAAGCCTTGGGATCGTAGAAGTGGGAGTGGGGATCGAGGGTCTCGAGCATACCGGGGATGGCGCCATCGTAGATGGCCTCATCGGCGCGGTCACCGGTGATGGGCTCGGCGTAGTTCTGCTCAACCAGCGCGTAGACGTCGGTGAAGTTCTTCAGGTTGTCACGAAGCTGGCTCTCGTCTTCGGCTGACTGGGCGCCCACGCGGCGCTGCAAAAGCGTGCCCACAACAGCGCACACTGCGAAGAAAAGAACGACGGTGAAAAAGGCGCGGCGCGCGCGAGGACTCATAGACAATCCCAACCTCCGGACGGCAGGCGTACCCGAGCGCCTGACTTGCTGGCTTGCCCGGCTTTCCGTAGCGGCCGCGGCAAAACGAATGCCCGGCCACAGAAAAAATTAACCTTGCCCTAATCCCGGCAAGGTAACGGAAATCTGGAAGACCACCTCAGGAAACCGCGCAAGGCCGTCGTCAGCTTAAGTATAACACCGCCCAATTTGACGCAAACGGGAGGCATTCGGGTAGCCAACCCAGGCAAACAGATGGGTACGAGGCTCAATTTGGCGGCGTCGAGTGGGCGGCGTCGAGTCCAATGAAAGGGGTTTGGAATCGCGTTTGTGCTGCCCCGGCATTTACAATGACGTCTATACGTCAGGCAGTCTTCAGCTCTGCCCGTTGAGCGCTCAAAATATGACCTTCAAATTCCTTCGCACTTCCGCGGCGTTCGTGTTCGGCACGGTGCTGCTCACGGGTTGGCTCCCAGGCCAGGTACAACAGAACGCTCCGGCAAGCCCTTATGGCGGCTCGGTGGTGGAAGACATTGTTGCCCGGGTGAACAACCAGATCATTACCCAGAGCGACTACGACCGCGCCATGAGCGAAATGGACCAGGACATGCGGCAGCAGGGCGCAACCATGCAGCAGATGTCTGAGTCCCACAAGGACCTGTTGCGCCACCTGATCGACCAGCAGCTTTGGCTGTCAAAGGGCAAGGAACTGGGCATTACGGGCGATACCGAGCTGGTGAAGCGGCTCGACGAAATCCGCAAGCAGTACAACCTGGCGACCATCGAAGATCTGGAACAAGCAGCCAAGCAGCAGGGCGTCTCCTTCGAAGATTTCAAGCAGAACATCCAGAACCAGATCATCACCCAGGATGTAATGCGCCAGGAGGTGGGCGCGCACATCCAGTTCACCCCGGGCGAGGCGCAGCGCTACTACGAGGCGCACAAGCAGGACTTTACCCAGCCAGAAAGCGAACGATTGAGCGAGATTCTGATTGGGGCCGACTCGAACGATCCGGCCAAGGTGCAGGCGGCCAAGGCCAAGGCTGACGATATTGAAGCCCGGTTGCACTCGGGCGGCGACTTCAGCCAACTGGCGCGCAGCTTCAGCGACGGGACAACCGCAAGTTCGGGCGGCGACCTGGGCGTATACAAGCATGGCCAGCTGGGGAGCGTACTTGAGGACAAGACCTTTCCGCTGAAGACAGGCCAGTACACCGAGCCGATCCTCACCCGGCAGGGCTACATCATCTTGAAGGTGGTTCAACATACAGCCGGCGGACCCGCACCGTATAAAGACGTCCAGGAACAGGTTGAAGAGGCGCTCTATATGAATCGCATGGAACCGGCGATTCAGGCGTATCTGACCAAGATGCGCAACCAGGCGGCGATCTTCATCAAGCCCGGCTATACGGATACGGCTGCCACCGAGGCCGAGCTGCACCCCAGCATCACGTTCAGCGCGTACGTTCCTCCCGCCCCGAAGAAGAAGGCCAAGGTGGAGCGGACCCGGTTCCGCGAGAGCACGCACACGTTCAGACAGAAGGGTGGGCAAATCTCGGCTCCGCCTGAGGCCGTCGAGGCTCCAACGGCCGAGGAAACCGGCACTACTGCGGCGAATGTACCCCCGGCTTCGGCTTCTGCCGCGTCCACAACTGCGACGCCGGCGACTGTGACTTCCACGAAATCGACTTCCGCGACTGCGACGCCGGCGACCACAGGCAAGAAGCAAAAAAAGAAGAAGGGAGAGGCCGCGAGCCAGAAACCCGGCAAGAAGGAGAAAATCCGCTATGGCCAGGCTCCGCGTGAGACGTTGCCGACCGCGGCCAATGGTTCGACGACCGAAAATGCCGGAGCACTGCCTGAAACTGCCGACAACGCACAGCAGCCGGCTAATCCGCTTGAGCCTACTCGCTCGACGGTAAAGGAGCGCTTCAGCGATCGTGCCCGCACCGAGCACAGCAAAAAGAAGAAGCAGAAGGGAATTGGAGCGCAGACCGACTCACTGGCCCCTGCGCCGCCGAATGCGGCCGAGGTCGCCGATCAGCAGACGCAGTCGGCCCCGCTGGGCCTAGGTGGAAATACAACGCCAACGGGGAAGAAGAAAAAGAAGACGGCCACCACCACCAGCGAAAAGACGCGCATGTCGCAGAAGAAGAAGGAGGAGAATACCACTCCGCCTCCGCAGCCGACCCCTGTACCGCCAGTGCCCGGCGCGCCCGCGCCCGCAGCCCACCCGGACGCGCCGCAGCCGCAGCCCTCGCCGCAGCCGCAGCAGTAGCCGCGCAATGGCGTGCTGAAATCACGGGCCCGGGTTTGCGATCTCGGGCCCAGTGTGTTTCGTCCATGACTTCCTGAATGCGCGAACGGGCTTACTCGGGGCAGTCCTTCTCAAAGATCAGCGAGGTCTTCACAACCCGGTAGCCATCGCGGGTGTAAAACCGGTGCGCGTCCAAACGGGTACTGCGCGAGGTCACCCGCGTTCTTTCCGCGCCGTGCTCCCAACCCCACCGTTCGGCCTGCCGGCAAAGCTCGCGGCCAATTCCGTTTCCGCGCATACCTTCGGCCACCACCAGCCCACCCACCAGCGCGAATGGCGCCGACTGCAGACGGTGTTCGATCGCGACTTCAATCCATCCGGCCACTTCGTCATCCACACAAGCGACGAAAGCCGTTTGATTTTGGGGATTTGCGTTTTGAATCCAGTCGAGAATCTGCTGCGGGGTTCGCATGTATCCCAGCTGCTCCACAAGCAAACTTACCCAGGGCGCATCGCGCGGTTCGATTGGGCGCACAACCAGGCTGCTTTCAAGTTCAGGGGAATTCATGTTGCTCACCATCAACATCGTGACACAACTGTGCGGCCGGCTCTAGGAGGCCTCTGTTGCATGCTGTATAGTTTCGGACAGAATGAAAGACATTTACATTGCCGATCTGGCAGCATTCGACGAGGGCAGAAGCTTTGATGGATACTTTCTGGTGCTGGCCAAGCAGCAGCGCTCGACCAAGACCAACAAGCCTTATCTGAACCTGAGCCTGGGCGACAAGACCGGGCAAATCGAGGCGCGCGTTTGGGATCTGGCGGACCCGCGCATCGCAAAGACTTTCGAACAGGGCGACACCGTAAAGGTGCGCGGCACTGCAACACGCTTCGACGATCGCAACCAGGTCAAGGTAGAGCAGCTGCGGCTGGCTGGGCCGCACGAGGTGGACAAGGCGGACCTGCTGCCGGCGACGAGCTACGACGTAGGTCAGCTCTGGAGCCAGCTTGAGTCGACAATTGAGGGATTGAACAATGCGGATCTCAAACGGCTGCTGAAAGCGCTGCTCGCCGACCCGGCAATTGCCCGGGCCTTTCGCGAAGCACCGGCGGCGCGTCAGCTTCATCACGCCTGGCTGGGAGGATTGCTCGAACACGTGATCAGCCTGCTGGGATTGGCCGATCGCGTGGCCGCGCACTATCCGATGCTGGACCGCGAACTGCTGCTGACCGGCGTGATTCTGCACGACATCGGGAAGATTCGCGAACTGACCTGGGACGTTGGTTTTGACTACAGCGTGGAGGGAGTTCTGCTGGGCCACATTCAGATGGGCGTCGACATGGTGGAGAAGACCATCGCCACGCTTCCCGGCTTCCCGGAACGGCTGCGGGCGCTGGTGGTGCACATGATTCTTTCGCATCACGGCAAGCTGGAGTTCGGATCACCCAAGCTGCCCATGATCCCTGAGGCGCTGGTGCTGAACTTTGTGGACGACCTGGATGCCAAGGTGCAGGCGATGAAGAGCGAGTTTGAGAAGTGCGCGCGCGAGGGCAGGCCCGCCGACGAGCTGACCGGCAAGGTGTGGGCGCTCGACAACCGGCCGTTGCTGAACACGAAGGGATGGCTCAAAGGCAGGGAACAAGGGAACGAGGGAACAAGGGATTAGTCGATCTGTGATGCAGCGAAGGTTTGAGCAGAGTCAAGGAGAGCCTTGAGGTCGCGAGCTTTCAAATCTATCGACCAGCCCGTTGTTAAGCAGGAGATTGTGGCGCGCATCGCGCGGCTACGGCCAGATCTCGAACGGCGCTGGGGCAAAATGAATGCGCGACAAGCGGTCTGCCATTTAAATGATTCATTCATGGCCGTGATGGGCGAGAAGGCGGTGCCGATTGAACCCGACTTTCGCTGGCGTGGATTGATCAAGTTGTGCGCGCTTTACATGCCCACGCAGTGGCCGCATGGGTTTCGCACGCGGCCCGAGATTGACCAGGAGTTGGGCGGCACCGCGCCTGGGGATTTTGAAGCGGACCGTCAAACGCTGCTTAGGCTGGTGGAAAAGTTCACGCGGCAGCCAAGGGAGTTCAAATTCCATCCCCATCCGATGTTTCTGGAAATGACCGAGTGGCAGTGGATGCGCTGGGGCTACCTGCACACCGACCATCATCTGCGGCAGTTTGGGGTGTGAGGGAGTGCAGGTGCGGGAGCCTGACCAGTCTGTCGGAGTTACGGCCTCATTGGATTGGTGAACTTCACTCCTGTAAAGTGTTTTTCGTTGTCGGTGACGACAACACAATCGTTGGCTTCGGCGATGGCGGCGAGGAGCATGTCAAAGGCGCTTCGCGGGTGGCCCGCCGCAGTTCCTTCGGCCATCAATCGCCCCCAAATCAGCGCGGACTTGTCGTCAAATGAAAGAACCCGCCCGGCAAACCGCGATTGCGGGCCCTGCGGGCTGCGAAACCAGAGTTCTAGAACCCGGCGCTTTCTCCCTGCAGGTTTCTCCAGAATGCCACGCCAAATCTCGGCGATGGTAATTGACGCAATGAACAGATTCTCGTCGGCCTGTTCCGCCAACCATGCGATAAGCGATCGAGAGGGAAAGGGCTTGGTTGCGTCGCTAATAATATTGCTGTCGAGAAGATAGCGATTCACAGGTCGATCTTACGTCCTCTGGTGAAGGGACGCTTCAGGTTAAGGTCCGCTCCGACCAGCGGCGAGCTGCGAAGCCAGGCTAGGATACCACCCTTCATGCTGGATTTCTCGGCGATCGTCTGACGCATTGAAGTGCGAATCTCATCAGCCTCCGGAGTGTTTTCAGCAAGCTTCCGCGCCAATGTGCGGATCAGGTCCTTGTCGCTCTTCAGGCCCAGAACCTCGAACCTCGCCATGCCACGCTTGCTCAGGCGTTTCCGGTAGTTCTCAATGGCTCGTGTTTGTGCTGGGCTGCCCATGGTCGAGTCCCTATATCCTGTAATATATCCGGACAGAAGGAGAAATGCAACCTGGCTCAGCTCAAAAACCACTCCCACTGTGCCTCGGAGAGCGGAACCACGGAGAGCCTGCCAATCTTGATCAAAGGCGAATCGGCAAATTTCTTCGCAGCTTTAATGGCGTCGAGAGTCTTGGGAGATTTCAGCCGCTTGCCCGCTTTAACGCGCACGATGGGTACCTTGGGATCGGTCGCGTCGACGCTGGTTACGGTTCCGGTGCCTACGGCGGTGCGTTCGTCGCCGGTGTGGTAGAAGATCCACTTGGTTCCAGCCTTCATCTCGCGCAGATGCTTGACGGCGGTAGGGTTGGTGACGCCGTCCCACACGGTCTCTTGGTCGCGCAGGAAGTCGTCGAAGCTGTAAACGGCGGGTTCGGATTTGAATAGGAAATAGCTCATGATCGTGGCTCGTGATTCGTGGCTCGCGGATCGGACTGCAGACGAAGATTGGCTTACCGCGAACAGAATACACCGGCGCAGGGCTATTTGGTCCGGCTGCAAGAATCGGGTGATCGAGCGCCGCTTTTTTTGAATGCCGGGCTCATAGATGCCGTGCTAGGCTTTTCGGATATGGAGAAGCGGACGCCTCAAATTCTGTTTGAGCAGGGCCGCAAGGCGCGACTTGGGCGGCGTCTCGAGGACGCCGGCAGCGCATTTAGAGAGGCTCTGAAGCTATGCGGCTGCGACGATGATCCGCGCCTGGTAGCGGAGCTTCATGCGGAGTTAGCCTATGTGGAGCATGCCCTTCACGACGAGCAGTCTGCTGAGGCGGATTATCGCAAGGCAACCGAGATGTTCCAGACGCTGCGCGACCCGTACCGGACGGCGCATAACATGCGGCATCTGGCCGACATTCTGCGCGAGACGGGCAGACCGAAGGAGGCCGCTCCGTATTATTCCGAGTCGATTGAGTTCTTCAGAAAAAGCGGGGAGTATCCTCTCCAGCTTGCAAATGCTCTTCGCGGGCTGGCGCTCACGCAAAGCGATCTGCAGGATTTCGCGGGCTCGCTTCAATCCTGGGCTGAGGCCAACGCACTTTACCAGATGGTCAGCGTCGATGCCGGAGTTGCCGAGAGCCGGAGGCGCATCGACGACCTGATGGCTCATCGATAGCGGCTGAGAGGCAAACTTTCGAAGGCGGTCCCGCTGACATAGCCAAGCCCGCTAACACGGCTTTGAGCACCATTTACAATCAGTAACATATGATCCGTTTTTCCAGTGCCGGCGAATCCCATGGCGAAGCGCTGATCGCCTTGATCTCAGGACTGCCGGCCGGCGTCCCCATCGATCTCGAATTTGTGAATCGCGAGCTTTGGCGGCGGCAGCAGGGCTACGGACGCGGCGGTCGCATGAAGATCGAAACGGATAAGGCGCATATTCTGTCGGGAGTGCGGCACGGCAAGACCATCGGGTCGCCAATAGCGATTGAGATTGTGAACCGCGACTGGAAGAACTGGGAGGAAAAGCTGCCGGTCGAGGCCGGCGACCCAGCGAAGCACCAGGCGGTTGCCTCGCCGCGGCCCGGCCACGCCGACCTGGCCGGCGCCCTCAAGTACAACTTTCCCGATGCGCGATACGTGCTGGAGCGCGCCTCAGCTCGCGAGAGCACCTCGCGCGTGGCAGCGGGAGCGATGGCCAAGCTCATGCTTCGTACCCTCGGCCCAGAGCCGGGTATCGAGGTGCTGAGTCATGTGATCCGCGTGGGCCGTGTGGAACTGGAGCGGTCCGCAGCGTGGGATGAAATCACTGCGCTTGCCCGCCAGGACGAGGTAGTGCTGGGATGTGTAGATGCATCCACTGAAGCGCGGATGAAGGAGGAAGTGGAAGAGGCTGCACGCACCGGCGACACGGTAAATGGCGTGTTTGAGGTGGTGGCGCATAACGTTCCGGCTGGCCTGGGCACCTATGCCAATTGGGATGAGCGGCTTGACGGGCTTCTGGCGTGGGCGGTGATGAGCCTGCAGGCGGTGAAGGCAGTGGAGATTGGGCGCGGCGTGGTAGCGGCCGAATCGTTTGGCTCCAAAGTGCACGATCCAATTCATTACGATGCTGCGGATCATGGCCGGCCCACACGGTTTACGCGGCCGCACAACAATGCCGGCGGTATTGAGGGCGGCGTTTCGAACGGCGAAGACGTTGTGGTGCGCGGATATCTGAAGCCGATTTCGACGCTGC
Source organism: Occallatibacter sp. (assembly GCA_035504315.1). Lineage (GTDB taxonomy): Bacteria > Acidobacteriota > Terriglobia > Terriglobales > Acidobacteriaceae > Telmatobacter. Next base: position 7,380 of record DATJSB010000100.1, on the reverse strand, counting down.
GCAAGCCCCTTGAGTCAGTACGATTCGACACGCGCGAGCCCACCAGCGCAAGCTACGAGCGCAGCGACATTTGCGTGGTGCCTGCGGGGGGCGTGGCGGCCGAGGCCATGGTGGCAATTACACTGGCAGGCGTGGCAGTGCAGAAGTTTGGCGGCGATTCCGTGCTTGAAATGAAACGGAACTTCGACCAGTACATCGAACAGATAAGAAGGTTCTAGCAAGCCAGAAGGTCAGCGAGCCGGCAAGTCAGCGACGGGGCCGCAGAGGTTAACCAGAATAGAACGATGATTTTGAATATTGTGAAATATCCCGAGCCTGTGCTTTCGCAGCCGGGCGAACCGGTAACCGAATTCAACGACGAGCTGCGCAAGCTGGTGGCCGACATGTTCGAGACCACGTATAAGGCGCAGGGCATAGGGCTTGCGGCGCCGCAGGTAGGCGTGTCGAAGCGCGTGACGGTGATTGACGTGAGCATGGGCAAGGAGCCGAAAGACAAGCTGGTGCTCATCAATCCCGAGATTGTTTTGAGCGAGGGCAAGCAGTACGAGGAGGAAGGCTGCCTGAGCTTCCCTGAGATTCGCGAGAAGGTGCAGCGCGCCGCCAAGGTGCGCATCCGCGCGCAGGACGAATACGGCAAATGGTTTGAGATGGACGGCGAAGAGCTGCTGGCGCGCGCCTTTCAGCACGAGATCGACCATCTCGACGGCGTCCTGTTCATCTTCAGGATGAGCCCGCTCAAGCGCAGCCTCAACCTGCGCAAGATCCGCAAGATGCAGGCCGAAGGCCAGTGGTGATGGAGCGATGGCAGGAGCAGCCCTGAGTTTGAAACTGGTGTTCTGCGGCACGCCGCAGTTTGCAGTGCCAACTCTTGAAGCGCTGGTGGCCGTGGGGCATGAGATCGAGTTGGCGGTTTCGCAGCCCGACCGGCCTCAAGGCCGCGCCGCAGAAATTCACCCCACGCCGGTGAAGCAGGCCGCGATGGCCGCGCGCATTCCCGTAACGCAGCCGGAAAGAATCCGCCTTAATCCAGAGTTCCGTGCGCAGCTTGAGGCCATCGCGCCCGACGCGATCGTGGTGGTTGCCTACGGGCGCATCATTCCTCCATGGATGCTTGCGTTGCCAAGGTTAGGGTGCATCAATCTTCACGCGTCACTGCTGCCCAGGTATCGCGGCGCGGCGCCCATTCAATGGGCGCTGGCAAACGGCGATGCGTTTACCGGCAATACTACGATGCTGCTCGACGAGGGACTCGACACCGGGCCGATTCTGTTGGAGCAGACACACGAGATCGGACCAGACACGACAGCGGTTGAGTTGTTTGAGACATTGGCGCAGGCCGGCGCGCCGCTGGTGGTTGAGACGTTGGCGGGGCTTGATGCGGGAACACTTGCGCCTCGAGCGCAGAGCCATGAGTTTGCCACATTTGCTCCGCTGCTCGACCGCGAAGACGGGCGGATGGATTTTTGGGCGCGGGCAGCGCATGAGCTCTACAACCGGTGGCGCGGATTCCAGCCCTGGCCGGGCGCGTTTACCGTGCTCAACGGCAAGAAGCTGATTGTGCACCGCATGACGTTTGCGCCCGGCACAGCGGGCGACGCGCAGCCGGGTACGATTCGTGTAGATGAGGAGCGGCTGTTTGCGGCTTGCGCTGAGGACACGTGGCTTGAATTCCTCGAAGTGCAGCTCGAAGGCAAGAAACGCATGGCGGCGGCGGAGTTTTTGCGCGGCAACCCACTGCCCGCGGGCGCGCGGTTAGGTTAGCTTTGGCTGCTGTCGCTGCATCCCGGAGAGCCGCATTCGAAATCCTGCTCGCCGTGGAGCGGGGCGGCGGCCACGCCGGCGATCTGCTGCATGGGCCCGCTGTGAACGCCCTCTCGCAGCCCGATCGCAACCTGGCCACGACGCTGGTGCTTGGCGCGCTGCGCTGGCAGATCCGGCTGGACGCGACGATCAAGGCTCATCTCGCCAAACCAAATGCAAAGCTTGACGCCGAGGTTCTCATCGCGCTGCGCCTGGGCGCATTTCAAATCCTCCATCTCGATCGCATTCCCGCGCACGCGGCTATTGACGAGAGTGTTGAACTCGCGAAACAAGCCGGGCATCGATTTGCAGCCGGAATGGTGAATGCGGTGCTGCGCAAGATCGGGCGAGAGAGAGGAAGCAGTCATGAGCTTTCCACCGCCGATTGCGAGCAGGCGCATCCCGCATGGATGGTGGAGCGTTGGACGAAAGCCTTTGGGGATGATACTGCGCGAGCGATCTGCCGGCACGGGCAGGAGCAGCCGGAACTGGCGGTGCGGCTGGCGAGCGCGGCGACTGAGAGAGAACTGACTGACAGCGGCATTCGGCTTGTGGCGGGAAAACTGCTGACCGGCGCGCGAACAGTGCTGGCCGGCGATGTGACGGCAACCTCGGCCTTCAGCGAAAGCCGCGTACGAATCCAGGATGAAGGTTCGCAATTGATTGCGGAGATTGCGGCTGCCTCGAGGTGCGCCACCAATCCTGGCCAAAAAGCAAAGAGCGTCCTCGATGCCTGTGCGGCGCCGGGAGGCAAGACGATGATCCTGTCCGAACGCAATCCGGAAGCTCAAATCGTTGCCTGCGAGGCGAGCCCGCAGCGGCTGGCTGCGCTGCGCGAGCGTGTTGAGGGGTTCGGAAATCGCATCGAGTGCAGGCTGGTCGACGCGGCCGCGCTGAATGAGACTGCGAAGTACGATGTGGTGCTGGTTGATGCGCCGTGCAGCGGAACAGGCACGCTGGGACGTAATCCTGAGATTCGCCATCGGCTGAAGATTGAAGACCTGGCGCGCCACGTGGATCGGCAGAAAGCGATTCTGCGCGCGGCAGTGAGGTCGGTGAAACCGGGCGGGCGCATCGTCTACTCCATGTGCTCGCTGGAACCCGAAGAGAACGAACTGGTGGTGGAGGCCGTTCTCGCCGAGCAGCCGGGTATTCGGCAGGTTCCGCTTACCGGGTGCATCGATGCATTGCGCGTCGCGGGAATTGTGACAGAGACCGGCGCGAAAAACTTGCGCGAGTGCGTCACGGCCGAGGGCGCATTGAGGCTGATTCCGGGCGCTCTGGGCACGGATGGGTTCTTTGTCGCAGTAATCGAGAAGATGTTTTGAATGCGCCGGCGCAATGCGCAGCTTCATGCGTCCGCACCCTATTCCCTACTCCCTATTCCCTGTAGTTGTTACCTCGCCACGGTCAGCGTGACGGTTGTGTCCTGGTCGATGCGCGAGCCTGCAGCGGGCGTTTGCGCAATCACCGAGCCGGGCATGATGGGAACCTTGGGCGGCGCTGATCCGCTGCCTACATCGGGCACACCTACATCGACAAATTTGAGCGGCGCGTTTTTGATGCCGACCCTGGTGAGCTCGGCCTGTGCGCCGATTGCGGGCCGTCCAGTCATATCGGGCATCACGTAACCGTCGGGCGTGTTGGCGCCAGGCGCCGCTACTAGCAGATTGACGGTGGGCTGCGCAATGTCCTGCGCGTGAGCCGGCGGATCCTGCGCGAGCACTGCGCCTTCAGGGGCGCCGGCGAACGGAAGCCGTGCCGTCACGCCCAGTTCAAGTCCCGCGCGGCGCAACTCGAGGTCGGCGACACGTTCGGCCGAACCAACGGTGTCGGGCACGTCCACCTTTTGCGGGCCCAGGCTCTCTGAAACGCGCACGCGCCATTCGCGGCGAACGATGGTGCCGGGATCGGGCGACTGAGTGAGAATGTGGCCGGCGGCGACATCAGACGAGTAGTAGCGGTTGTCGACGTCGAGGTTGAGGCCCAGCCCCGAGGTCTCGCTGCGCGCGTCGGCTACCGTCATTCCCTTAAGTGCTGGCACTTGCACTTCGGCGCCGTGAATGGCAAATTGCATGGTGATAACGGCAGCCATCAGGCCCACGGCCACCAGCAACAGCAGCAGCGAGGCGACTTGGAAGAAGTTCTTGATGGATTGGGTGCTCATGGCTGCGGTGCAGGGCTTTACCGCCTGCTCTACCTCGTATTATCCGTCAACGGCTCGGGATGGATGGTGACCCGGTACACTTCAGGGCACACCTGCTTGAAGCGATCTTCGAGCGCGGTAATGATCTCGTGCACGCGATGCATGGGCAGCTCATCGGGCAGCGTGCAGTGGCAGGTGAGGGCGATATGCTCGCCGGTATGCGTGACGACGATGTCGTGCACGTCGGTGATCTCGGGATAAGCCCTGGCCGCGGCGAGCATTGCCTTCTCAATGCGGCTTATTTCAACAGCCTCTTCGCGGCGTTGCTCGATGGTTGCCGGCTCGCTTTCGATGTGGGTCAGCACGGCGTCGATCTCCGGCACCTCGTGCAGAATCTCCGCTTCGAGGCCGGTGACGAACTCGTGGGCCTGGCTCAGGCGCATGTTCTCTTCGATTTCGACGTGCAGCTCAACGCGCAGCCGGCCCTGGTGCGACTGGATGCTGAGCTCATGCACCGAGACGTTGTTACGGGCAGCCACGGCGCGCACACGATCGAAGATGCTTTCGGCGCGGGTTTTGTGAGGCACGGTGTGGATGACGACGTCAGCCTGGGGCAGAACGCGTTGCACAGCTGCCGTGGCTTCCTCGACCACTTCACCGGTGTGCTCAAATGTGAAGCGGCGCGGCAGGGCCAGCGTAAGGTCGGCAAAGTAGCTCGCGCCGGCCTTGCGCACCCGCGCCTTCTCTACGGCCATGACGCCATCCACCCGTTCCACCTCGCGAATAATCTTTCCCCGCGTCTCGCCGGGCACCTCGTCAACCAGGACGGCTACGGCTTCGTGGCCGAGACGCACCGTCATGCGCAGGATCATGATGGAGACGACGATGGCGGCAAGGGGATCGGCGTAGCTGAGCCACGCGACGCCGAAGCGCTCCCCAATCCAATTGATGCCGAGACCCACAAGCACCGCCAGCGTGGCCCACATGTCTGAAGAGAAGTGGAAGGCGTCGGTAGCCAGCGCCGGAGAGCCGGTTTTTTCGGCCACGGCGCGCAACTCGCGCGAGCGCCAATAGTCCACCGCGATTGAAACCGTGAGGATGACCACCGGCCATAGCGAGTGGCGCACGGCGACCGCATGAACAAAGATGCGCTGCGCCGCTTCCCACACGATCCATGCGCAGGAGATGCCCATCAGCGTGGCCTCGGCAAAGGCCGAGAGATTCTCGACCTTGCCGTGACCGTAGGGGTGGTCTTCGTCGGCGGGCCTGTCGCTCACGTTGACCGAGAAAAATGTGAGCGCGGCACCGGCGAGATCGAGCCCGGAGTGGACCGCATCAGAAAGCACGCCCAGCGAGCCCGAAAGCAGACCCGCGCCGAGCTTGAATACGGTCATGGCGCCCGCAGCGCTCATGCTTAGGAGCGCAACACGGCGTTTCTGGGCCGATGTCGCCGCGATCGTGGCGGCCCGCGAGGCCGGGGCCGCGGCGCGCGCAGTGGGTGAGCCGGATTCGGACGTGCTCGAAGCGGCGGTCTGCATCTCGGCTCTAGCTTACAGTTGGCCGCGCGGCCGTGTACAACCCGGCGATGCCGAAGGTGTAGGGCTGCCAGGCTGCATCCGCGTAGCCAGCAGTGCGCATCATAGCCAGCAGTTCAGGCGGCGGCGGAAAATTGCCGACCGAAGTGGGCAGGTAGTTGTAAGGACCGTTTCGCCCGCAGATGAGCCGGCCGATGGCAGGCAACACGCGGCGAAAGTAGACGGCGTAGCCTTTGCCGATGAGGCCGCCCGGCTCGCTGAACTCAAGAATGCCCAGGCGGCCGCCGGGTTTGAGCACGCGGAAGAATTCATTGAGGCCGGCCTGGTAGTTGGCCAGATTGCGGAAACCGAACGCAGTGACGATAAGGTCGAGCGATTGATCGCGCAGCGGAAGGCGCAGAGCATCGGCCTCGAGAGCGATGGCGTAGGGCGCGCCGTTTCGAAGGCCGTTGCGATCGGGTCCGAATTTGCGAGCGCCGCGCGCCAGCATGTTGCGCGAGAAATCGGCGGCCAGGATCGGTTCAGCGCCGTTTGGCCTGCGCCTGAGCAGCGCCATGGTCATGTCGCCGGTGCCGCAGCAGATGTCGAGGATATGAGCTTCGGGACGCGCGAGAATTGCGTTAAACCGGCGCGCCGCCTTCCACCACCACAACCGGTCGACGTTGGCCGAGAGCACGTGGTTGAGCAGGTCGTAGCGCGGGGCGATGGAGTCGAACATTTCCTGCACCGCGCGCGCCGCGCCGGCTTCATCGGTTGCTCCAATCGGTTTGGCGCCGGTGGCTGGCATTTTTTCCTGGTTCCTCGTCGCGCCCAACTTCACCTGGTTTGCGCCGGCGCGGCGTAGATGGTCGCGTTGCCGCCAATCGTGGAATCGACGAGCGGCACGGTAATGATATCGGACCATGGTTTGCCGGGATGACGCGCTGCCCAGAACTCTGTCCATGCGGGCGGCTTCTTGCCGGAGAAGAGCGAGAAAGTCTGCGGCTCGGATGCGTACTTCTTCACCAGGCTGAGGTCGGCAGAGGCGCGCACCAGGAAATCGACTGCATCGGCGATGGTATGGCCGTTGACACGCAGGCTGTAGAGATCGACGCCCTGGCGAGAGGCCAACTCCGCGATCATCACCAACGGCGCGAGCGCAAAGCTCTGGTAATGAAGAGCGTTCTCATGCCGCGCCATTTCGAGCGGCAGCGAGCCGTCACTGTTCATTTGCCCGATGGCGCGCGCGTATTGCGAAAGCCCGCGCCGATAGAGATTCTCGTCTGAAGTAAGGATGCCGACCGATGTGGCGCAGAGGGCGCGCCAATAGGCGTGATTGTTTTCGCGTGCGTGGTCGTCGGGATGCGGATCCTGATCGAACATGTACTCGGTCACCTTGTGCATCCACTTCAGAATTGCAGTGCGCTGCGCGGCCGGAATGGCCGGATCATTCTGCACTACGGACCACGCGAGCGAGATGGAACTGAGCGTCCACTCCACCTGGTACCAGGCCTGGCTGCTCTCCTTGTAGCTGTAATCGAGCAGGGCATTGGCCGCGGCCCATTGCGACAGCAGGTTGGCCACGCACACGGCCTCGGCTGAGTCGCCGGTGGCAACGTAACGGCTTGCGCCGTCGGTCACTGCGTCCTGGAATCTTTGGTACGGGTGAGTCGCCTTAGCCTCTTCAGGATTGATGGGGCCGTAGCTTCCGCTCAAGTAGTGGTGCGGGATGATCATGCGGCCCGGGGGCGGTACGGGCTGTTCGGAGTTGACGCAGCCATGTTTCCAACTGAGCGCCTCAACCACGCGCGGGGTTGTAGCGTGGGCCAGTTCGGCGCGGCGAGCGGCGACGTTGATAAATGAGGCGGAGGGGTCGGCAATGGTGGCTTTGTCGAAGGGGTCTTTCTCGGCCATGGAAAG
>DATJSB010000099.1:0-12903 GCA_035504315.1 Occallatibacter sp. | reverse complement strand
TCTCCACCTCGCCTGGACTCAACCTCAAGGGCGCGCGATGGCTGACGAAGGGCACGCGAAAAGCCTCCTCGCAATGGTATGCCAGGAGACTACAACACAATCTATCGTGTTGCAATGTTATTTCGGAAGCAACCTACTAGGTTCCGGTAGTTCGCGGTTTGGGAATCCTATCGTTTAGAGCGGTTCCAGAATTCATGTGCCCCTTGAAATTAGTGAGATGTGGCATTTTCATGAGGAAAATGCCACTCAGCAGCCGTGGCTTCTGGGTATGGCAATTCTGGAACCGCTATAGCCGGCCATCGGAAGCCGATCAGCCGGCCGTCTTAAGCCGATCCACAACAATCGCCTCTGCCGTCGCCACAGCCTGCTCCAGAGTCATCGTTGTCGAGTCCAAAAAGACTGCATCGGGGGCAGGCTTCAGTGGTGAATCCGAGCGATTGCGGTCGCGCTCATCGCGCGCATGCAGTTCGCGGATCACCTCTTCAGGCTGAACAGTCTGGGTGTTGCCGCTTTGGCCTAGCTGCTCAAAGCGGCGCTGGCCGCGAACCTCGGGCGCCGCATCGAGAAAGATCTTGACCGCAGCGTGGGGGAAGACCACCGTGCCGATGTCACGGCCTTCCATCACCACTCCTCCCGCTGCTCCAACCTGCTGTTGCAGGCGAACCATCCAGGCGCGAATCGCGGGAAATACGCTCACCCGCGAAGCAGCATCGGTTACTGCCGGGGTGCGAATAAGACCGGTTACATCCTCTCCGTCAAGCAGGACGCGATTTTCGCCCTCGCCGGGTTCAAGCCTGATTTGCGTGCCGGCGGCAAGCACCTCGAGGTCCTGGCTCGAGTCCAGTGAAACGCCGGCTCGCAGCGCTTTGAGAGCAAAGGCGCGGTACATCGCACCCGTCTCAAGGTTGAGCAGGCCAAAATGACGGGCCAGATGGCGCGCGATCGTGCTCTTTCCCGCGCCGGCCGGCCCGTCGATTGCAATAATGATTTTCCGGCCCGACAAGAAGCTCGACAAGCGGGATCCTTCCGCGTTCATCCGCGCTTTTTAGTCCTTTGTTTGGCCGGAGCAGTGAATCCGTAACGTTTGTTGTTGCCAGCTTTGGCGCCGGCAGTGAGCGCCGGTTTGCGGGAGCGCGCATCCACCCGCCCATCCTTGCGCGAAGCGCTTCCGCGCGCCGATACGCTCGACTTCGAAATCACCTTGCCGTTCGAGCCTTGCCCGTTGCGCTGTTGCGACTTTGCTTTGCCGTTTCCGTTCGAAGCATGGCTGTTGACATGGCCGTTGTGCAGGCTTCCGTTTCTCGAACCGCGGCTGCCGTTCAACGATCCGCTGCGGCTGCCATTACCGCTCGACTTCGCCCACCGCGAACCGGCGGAGAGGCGCGCAGCTCCGGAACGGCCCGAGGCTGTGCGGCTGTCGCGGCTTGGCCGCCGTGCCAGTCCCCGCGATGAGGACTGTGTACGTTTGCGGTCGCGCGCATGAGTTGCCGGGCGGCTGAAATGCGGCCGTTCCGCCGCGGGCTTGCCATTCGAACCCGGCTGGTGCGCCGCAGGGGTCGCCGGAGCGTCTTTCTGCGAAATCTCCGGCACTTGAGCTGCTGCCGGCACCGGCGAAGGCTCTGGCCGACGATCGGGAACAAACGGGGTCTCATCTTCAAAACGGCTTGAATGGAAGTAATACGATGACGCCATCGCGGAGCTGGCGTAGACGTTCGGGGCGACCGTGAACTCCGGCAGCGTGCCGGCTACATAAAAGTGCGGCGCGTGGCCCAGCGAGATGGTGTGAACCTGCCGCGTTGCCACCAGCCCGCGCAACACCTCGCGTATCTTGCTGCGCGCCGTCAACGGGGCAAGGAACAGCTCAACGTCTTCCATGCCGGCGGCAATCACCGCCTGCAGGTAGATGGAAGCCAGGACCGAGATCGCCGTCACCTGCGACGTGGATGCCCCTTCGGCAATCGCCTTCTGGAACCGGATCCGCAGGAGTTGCCACTTGGCATTCTGTCCCGGCGCCGCAACCACGGGAATGATGCGCAGTTGCTGCCAGAGCTCAGTGATGGCGCGCAGCACCGCGGTTTCTGTAACCTCTCTGCCCAGCGTGTGTTTGAGCTGCGGAATGGTCTGCTCGCCGGTCTCAAGCAGCTTGTAGGCCTGTATTGCCAGCGGCGAAACCTGACGCGAGCCGGTCAATTGCGGAGTACGGCGCCAGTCGCGATCGCCGCGCAGCGCGTAGACGTAAGGCAATACCCATGCCGCAACCACAAAGTCCGGTTGCTCGCCGGGCTGGCCCAGCAGGTTGAGCCGAACTGCTATCCCGTCCGCCTCGAGGCGAACCAGCAACTCCTCGGCTAGGCTGATGTGCTTTTGATCGGGGTTTGAATTGCGCTCGCCCGCGACGGCCTCGACGAAAGAAGGGGCCAAACCCGCGGAATACTGACGGCGCGGAAGGAAGAGGCAAAGACCGGTCTCCTCGATCCAGGTTCGGGCATCTTCAAGAGTCAGTGCTCCGTGCCCATTCAGGCGCATTCTTTCGATGCGCGAAGCTTCTAATTGCTCTGCTGTCAAAGAAAAACCTCACTTCCAGGCTGGCGCTACGGCATAACCAGATTTATTGCGTCCTGTTTCTGCCTCGTTGCAAAGTTGACGCTTGAGGAAACCCCACCGCCATGGTGACCGGTTGCGGGGGCTTTCTACCATTAGCGTCAACGAGTTGCAGGCGTTCCGGAATATACTTTCCGGTTTTGCCTCTTTGCGCCCGGCTTACCTGGCCCTGGGGCCCGATCAGCCACCTTCCAGAGTTCTAAACTCGGTGGAAGGCCCGCAGGATCTCTCTCCAAGAATACAGCAAAGCGATTGGACGTCCATGCGGGCAACTGGTTGGGTGATTCGTCTTAGCAAGTTCCAACAATAGCCATTCCATACGTTCCGGGTCAAGAGGGGTGTTTACCTTGATGGCCGAATGGCAGGCGATGGAGGCCGCGATGCGGCTGCGAATGGTTGTAAGTTGCTCATTTTGTGCTGAATATTGTGCGGATTGATCGAATTCGTCAAAATCGTCGCCAGCCGATTGCTCGATCACTTCTGCCAGCGTCCGCTCCAGCTCTCCGCCCTCAAGCCCAACCGGTGCAGCCTTCACCGCGAGGGTCTGCGGCCCGAATGGCTCGACTTCAAAGCCATTCCGCTCCAGCTCCCCGGCAATGCGCGCAAATACAATCATTTGTTCAGGTTTCAGCTCAACCAGCAGGGGCATGAGCAGCCGCTGGCGCTGCACGCGTTCTACCTGTCTTTCGCGCAAAATTTTTTCAAAAAGCACTCTTTCGTGTGCAACATGCTGATCGATGATCCATAAACCGTCCTCGCCGGTAGCCAGAATGAACGACTCGCGGAGCTGCCCCATCGGCTTGAGCGACCCTAAGTGGTTCAAATTGTTGGCTGATTGCTCGGACTCAATCATCGCGGCCGCGGCGGCTGCACCATCTGACCCCTCCATCCCGCTATGATTCCCCGGGCTGCATTCCGTCCCATTAAGAGGTACCGCAGGCTGAAACAGAGCTTTGGCGGCCTCGCCCCATGCCTCCCGGTCGAACCCTCGCGGATCGAATCGCCCTTCGAAACCCGATCCGCCGCCGGGTTCGGCACCGAACGACAGAACCCCTGGCGCCGGTGACGGCTGGCGTGGCGTCAGCCGGAAGGGTTCGGCATCGGCCTGGGCTGAGGCGAGCGCTTCGGGGTCGGAATCAGGCAACTGAGCCGGCGCGCCCGGCAGGGGAGAAGCGGCGGTTGGAATCAACGAGGGGCTGGCAGTCGGTTGCGACTGAAGCGCATTCAGAAATCCCGCTGCCGGCCGGGCCTTTACCAGCGCCACGCGCAGGCTGTCGCGTACAAAATCGTGCACCAGCGACTGCTGCCTGAAGCGCACCTCGGTCTTGGCCGGGTGCACATTCACGTCCACCTCTTCGGGCGGCATCTCCAGGAAGAGCAGAACCACCGGAAAACTGGTGGGAGGAATCACGTTGCGATAGGCCTCGGTGATCGCGTGCATTAGCAGCCGGTCTCGAATGAGGCGCTTGTTCACGAATATGTAGATCGAGTTGCGATTCAGCTTTTGCAACTCCGGCTTGGAGTAGAACCCTGAGAGCCGCAGCGCGCCCGGCGCTCGTTTGGGCGCATCGGGATCGACCTTCCACGGGGGCGGCTCAGGCAGGCCCGCGCGCTCCAGCGGCAACTCGGCCGCAACCGGCAAAAGCTGGCTCAGCGTCTCTTTGCCGAAGATCTGGTAGATGCGTTCCGCGGTTCGGGTGACGGGCGGCGCGGAAACCAGCGTGTGGCTTGCCGAAACCAGCTCAAAGTGTTTTTCGGGGTGGGCCAGCGCGTAGTGCGTCACCAGCGCAGTGACATGCGCCAACTCGGTTGACTCAGCCCGGAGAAATTTTCGACGCGCCGGAATATTGAAGAAGAGATCCCTTACGGCGATGGTGGCTCCGCGGGGCAGAGCGGCGTCTTCGACGCTCAGGATCTTTCCGCCGGCGATTTGAATGATTGTGCCTGCGCTGCCTTCGCCGGTTGCCGTTTCCAGCGTCACGCGCGCCACCGAGGCAATCGAGGGCAGGGCCTCACCGCGAAAGCCGAGCGTAGCGATGGCCAGCAGATCGTCGGCGCTGCGCAGCTTTGAGGTGGCGTGGCGCTCAAAGGCCAGCAGCGCGTCGTCGCGGTTCATACCCTGGCCGTCGTCGGCAACGCGAATCAGCTTGCGGCCGCCGCCCTCAACCTCGACGCGAATGCGGCTGGCGCCGGCGTCGATCGCATTCTCCAGCAGTTCCTTGACGACCGACGCGGGGCGGTCCACCACTTCGCCGGCAGCGATCTGATTCGCCACCTGATCGGAAAGGATTCGGATGCGCCCCATATCAGCGATTAGACTACCGCAATGTGAACGACCGGATGGTTGTGGATTGGGCGGCGGTAATGCGCAAATCGAGACCGGATTCCGAGACCGTTAATTCAATGACGAGCCCGCTTCGCAGCGTTCGACTTTGAACACTCGTTCCCGGCAGTGAACGCAAGGGAACGATCTTGAAATTGCTGCAGTGCTGATTTCAACCGGCTGGCGTCAAACTGTTACTGCGTGTAACATTCGTTCTATGTGCGTACCTTTATGTGTCTGGAGGTCAGGTCATGAGAGTTCTGCTGCAGGATCTGGGCTATGCATTCCGGCAATTGCGCAAGGCGCCGGGGTTCACTGTTACCGTGCTGCTGACGCTGGCGCTGGGCATCGGCGCCAATTCCGCCATCTTCACCCTGGTCAATGCCATCCTGTTGCATAACCTGCCGGTAACAGATCCCAAAACGCTCATCCGCATCGGCGATGACGATGACTGCTGCGTGAACGGCGGCTGGCGCGACAATGGCGATTACTCGCTGTTTGCCACAGACACCTATTACATGTTCAAGAAGAACCTGCCGGAGTTCGAAGAGCTGGCGGCGATGGAGTCCGGCTACGCCTGGCGGCCCATTACCGTCCGTCGCGCCGGACCCCAGACCCGGGCGAAATCCGTGATGGGAACATTCGTCTCCGGCAACTACTTCCGCGTCTTTGGTCTTTCGCCGGCGGCGGGGCGGTTCTTTGTGGATGCGGACGATACGAAAGGCGCAGCGATTACCGCGGTGATGAGCTACGACGCCTGGCAGCAGGACTATGCCGGCGATCCCAGTGTGGTGGGCAGCACTTTTTACGTCAACACCAAGCCGGTCACCATCATCGGGATCGCACCGAAGGGTTTCTACGGCGATCGCATCGACACCAACCCGCCCAAGTACTTCCTGCCCATGAATTCGATGGATCCCGTCAGCGGCGCACCGTACTTCACCGATCCTGACACGCAGTGGGCCTACATCATCGGTCGCGTCAAGCCGGGAACTTCCATCCCCGCGCTGCAGGCGAAGGCCAGTACGCTGCTGAAACAGAAATACGCGACGCTCAAGACATTTACCGATCAGCGCGCCAAGAAGGTTCTGCCCCGCACCCATGTGGTGCTCACTCCCGGAGGCGGCGGCATCCAGAACCTGCAGGACGATTACAAGGACCACCTGAAGCTGCTCGAATGGATCGCTGCGCTGGTGCTTCTGGTGGCGTGCGCCAATATCGCCAACCTGCTGCTGGTGCGCGGCATGAGCCGCCGCGCGGAGCTTTCCATACGCTCAGCACTGGGCGCACAGCGCATCCGGATCGTGCGCCAGCTCCTAACCGAGAGCGTCCTTCTTTCGGGAATGGGGGGCCTGCTCGGCCTCGCCATCTCTTATCTCGGAGCGCACGCGTTGCTGGCGCTCGCTTTCCCCGATCAGCAAAACATGCCAGTCAGTGCTTCGCCTTCACCGCTGGTCATCGGCTTTGCCTTTGCTCTTTCGCTGGTTACCGGCATCCTCTTCGGCCTTGCGCCGGCGCTGATGGCGGCGCGCACGCAGCCCGCTGAAGCCCTGCGTTCAACCGCGCGCACCACCGCCCATCGGGCATCATGGCTGCAGCGAGCGCTGGTTGTGCTGCAGGCAGCGCTCTCACTCGTACTGCTGGTTGCCGCGGGCCTCTTCGCGCAAAGCCTCAACAAGGCCGAGAACGTGGACATGAAACTGGATGCAACCAACCGCTACATCGCCCACATCAATCCCCAGGCGGCCGGCTACAAGAACACCGAGGTCGAGCCCCTCTACCAGGCCATCGTCGACCATTTCCATGCCATTCCAGGCGTTCTTAAGGTCGGCTTGGCGACCTACACGCCAATGGAAGACAACAATTGGGGTTCCGGCGTAAAAATTCAGGGCGAGCCCGACACCAATAAAGGCGCGTCCTGGGTGAAAGCCACGCCGGAGTACTTCGACTCCGTCGGCACCCACGTCGTGCTGGGCCGCGGCTTCACGTCGCAGGACACGCTGAATGCGCCGCCCGTCGCCGTTGTCAACCAGGAGTTCGTGAAGCAGTTCTTCGGCAACCGTAACCCCATCGGCCATCGTTTTGGCTTTTCCGGTTTGTCAAAGACGCCCCAGGACGGAGCGCATGAGATTGTTGGCGTGGTGGAAGACACCACCTATACAAGCGTCTACTGGAAGAATCACGCCATGTATTTTCTGCCCCTCACGCAGCGCGCCGGCATACCCAACGACCCCGACGCCCCCATCGACAACGACCAATCCATGTACGCGGGCGCAATCGTTATCCAGACCAGCCGCCCTATTCCAGGCTTTGAAAAAACCGTCGGCGAAACGCTGGCTGGCATCAACCCTAATCTCACCATCGTGAAGTTTCAGACCTTTCAGCAACAGATTGACGATCGATTCACCGAAGAGCGGCTGATCGCGCGCCTTACCTCTCTCTTCGGTCTGCTGGCCCTGTTGCTGGCTGCCATCGGCCTGTACGGCGTCACGGCCTATACCGTCGTTCGCCGCACGCCGGAGATCGGCATCCGCATGGCGCTGGGCGCGGCGCGCAGCCGCGTTATCGGCATGGTCATGCGCGGAGCCATGCTGCAGGCGGTCGCCGGCCTCGCCATCGGCATACCCATCGCCATCTTCTGCGTGCGGTACGTCAAGTCGCAGCTTTATGAGATCACCAGCGTGAATGTGCCGGTAATGACCATCGCCATTGGAGTGCTGGCGCTTGCGGCCGCCATTGCCGGCATTATTCCGGCGCGGCGCGCAGCCTCAATTGACCCTGTGAAGGCCTTGCGCATTGAATGAGCTGTGCGCAACGGGCCCGGATTCCAAAGCCTGTATGCGTGGGATACCACTACGCCGAATCGAACGGAGGGAGCAGCAGCCTTCAGGCTGCTGAATAAAGCGCAAACTTAGAAGCGGCTTCAGCCGCGGGCTCTTCCAGGCAGTTTTTCTTAATCTCGGGCTGAGCTCTCACGCACACTCTTCAGGCCCAAGTCTGACCCATCCGGGTGCCCCATCCTCTGCGCGTTCTTTGCGCAAAGGGCGGGATACCACTAACTCCGAATCGTGCGGAGGGAGCAAGGGCCTTCAGGCCCCTGAATTGCGGAGAAGAAACCGCGGCCTTCAGGCCCGAGTCTGGGTGGGATACTACCAACCCGTCAATGCGTCGTCGAAATACCCCGTTTCGTTACCAGATAAACGGCAAAGCTGCCCAGCCAGTGCCCGCCCTCATAATGCGCGCCGGTCACAGCAGCCAACCCGGCTTTCCGGTGTGCCGATGCAGCCGCCAGAATCGCGGCCAGCCTGTTGTCGCTCTTCGGCAAGCCGGCGGCGATTCCCTCCAACATCCATGCCCGGCTCAGATTGAGCCCGTCAAGATGCGCCAGCTTCGGGTCGCTCGGATCGGGCGACACAACGGGCTGCATCCAATTTCCATCGCCCGACGCGGGAATCTGCGGCATGAAAGTTCCCAGCCAAACTGCAAACTCCTGGCTCGGCAGCACCCGCCGCATCAGATCGGCTTCCCCGAGACACGGCGAAAGGAAATCCTCGCCGGAAGGCTCGTAGGCCAGCGGGCAGTTCTTGTCGGTGAGGTAGAACTGCCTGGCTTTCGACACAATCAGATCGGCGAACGGCTTGTTGCCGCTCCCCCGCGCGTAGTCCAGCACCAGCCCGAGAGCGAAAGCGGTCTGGTCGTGCTCGCCGATGCGCACCGGGTTCGAGAGCTTGGGCAGCCAGTCCGAGAGCCTTCCCACCGCAGCGTCTTCAAGCGGGCGCAGGTTGGCGGCCAGCTCCCTGGCCTGCGGATCGTCCCACTCTCTGAGCTCCGCGGCGAGTTGCAATAGCCACGCGAGGCCGTAGGGGCGCTCAAAACTGGCGCGTCCCTCTCCGCGCAGATACGCGGCCTCCCGGGCAATGTTTTCTGCGGTGAGGCTTTGCCGCAGCGCCTCCCGGGCAGGCTGAGCAAACGGCGCATTCGGGAAGGTCCTCACCAGCCTCGCCAGCAGCCAGTGCCCGTGCACTGAAGAATGCCAGTCGTAGCAGCCGTAAAAGGCCGGGGTCAGCTCCCGCGGCGGCGCTACGTCGGCATCGCTGTTCAGCGTGTGGCTGATGTGATTCGGATACTCTTTGTGCACGCAGGCCAGGGCAAGATTCGCAAACCGCTGGGCGGCCTTGCTGTCGAACTGGCCTGGGCTTTGGGCGGCGGAACTCATGGAGAAGAGAGCGACGGCGGTACAGACAACGATCTTCATTGAATGTACTTTAGTGCATTTCGGGTGGAAGACCGGCTGGTGCCGCATTGAGCGGTTACGGTCGAATCCCGGTCAGGTTGATCCTGTCCGGGCTGGCGAGTGCCGGCCGCTCGCCCGCAATCAGATCGAAATGCTCGCGCCACGAATCGGGGATTGGACTACAATTGTCGCACTTTCAACTGGAGATCGTTACCATGCGGAATTCCGTCGTCCTGCGCGGCGCGGTTCTATTCTGCGCCCTCGTGTCGCCCGTGATCATCCAGGCCCAGTTCCAACAGCCCAGCGACGAAGAGCTCAAGATGACCTCCGATCCGAAGGCTCCGGGAGCGGCGGCGGTGTATCTCAACATCGAGGAGAATGACTTCGACAAGGAGCACTCCCAGAACTACTACGCGCGCATCAAGGTGCTCACCGAGAAGGGCAAAGAAGCGGCGACAGTTGAGATACGGTATCCGGCGGGCGCGTTTTCCGTCGGCAGCATCAGCGGCCGAACCATTCACCCCGATGGGACAATTGTGCCGTTGAATATGAAGCCCGCAGACCTGGTAGAGGTGAAAAGCAAAGATTACCGTTGGCAGCGCAAGGTGTTTACTCTGCCCAGCGTGGAGGTGGGCAGCATTTTGGAGTATTCCTACCAGGTGCGGTACAACGCACAGTTTTACTGGCATCACTCGCCGGAATGGGAGGTGCAACGGAAGTATTTCGTCCACAACGCTCATTTCCAGTTCACGCCTCTGGATGAGGATCTGGTCAACCTGATCTGGTGGCCCAACCTGCCCCGGGGAGCGGGTGTGAAGAAAGACGCTGGGGGCCGTTTCAGCCTGGACATTACCGACGTGCCACCGGCCCCCGACGAGGAGTGGATGCCGCCAATCGCCATCACTCTCTATAAGGTGCGCTTCTACTACGCCAGCCGTTTCCATTCGCTCGATGTGGGGGATTACTGGAGGGAAGGGGCCAAAGACTGGTCGAAAGAATTGGACAAGTTTGCGGAGCCGACAAAGGTAATTCGCGACGCAGTCAACGGATTGGTTTCGCCCACGGATAGCGATCTGGCGAAGGCGCAGAAACTCTATGCTGCCGTCGAGGCCCTGGACAACACCAATTATTCGCGAGCCAGAACCGAATCGGAGCGCCGGGAATTGAAGCTGAAGGAGATCAAGCGTGCCGAGGACGTGTGGACGCAAAAAAGCGGCAACCGCAATGAGATTGCGTTGCTCTACCTGGCCATGCTGCGGGCGGCGGGATTAACTGCCTATGGCATGCAGGTGGTGAACCGCGATGTGGGGAGGTTTGACCCCAGTTACATGACCCTCTGGCAACTCGACGACGAGGTGGTGATCCTGAGCACCGCCGGCAAGGAGATTGTCCTCGATCCCGGGGAAAAGATGTGCCCCTTCCTGACGGTCAGCTGGAGGCATTCCGGCGCCGAAGGCCTGCGGCAAAGTGCCGACGGGCCAACGAGAGGCGTCACGCCATTGCAGGATTTCGGGGCTAACAGCACGCGGCGCGCCGGCGATCTGACTTTGGACGATCAGGGCGGCGTGAGCGGCACTCTCCAGATCACGATGACTGGCCAGCAGGCCCTCCGTTGGCGGCAGGAGGCGATTGAGAGCGATGAAGCAGAAGTCAGAAATCAGTTTGATCGCGAGCTGGAAGCGATTGTGCCCCAGGGTGTCGAAGCGCATGTCGACCATTTTCTGGGATTGGATGATCCGGACAGGATTCTCATGGCGGTGGTCAAGGTTAAGGGAACGCTGGGCTCGGCAGTTGGCAAGCGCCTCGCGTTTCCCAGCTTTTTCTTTGAGACACACGGCAGCGAGCCCTTTGTAAATGAGGAGAAACGGCTGGAACCCGTCGACATGCAGTATGGCGAACAGACTGCCGAGCAGTTAACTTATCACCTGCCTGCGGGGAAGATGGTGGAAGGCGCGCCGCAGGATGCGAGGATCTCCTGGCCGGCGCACGCTGTCTACATTGCCAAAACCAAATCTGACCCGGGGCAAATTATTGTGGCGCGTGCACTGGCTCGCGTGTTTACTGATGCCAGGCCGGACGAATATCCAGATTTGCGCGGGTTTTACCAGAAGGTAGCGATGGCCGATCAGGAACAGATTGTACTTGCCGCGGCTGGCGGGGGAAATGGGAACTGACACCCAGCAAGATCAACTCGCCTTTCACCAACTCTGATTTTGTTTCAGATATGGCAGCTCGCCATGCCGCGCTTTTCAAGATAGCGCTGGTGATATTCCTCTGCGCGCCAGAAGGTCTGCGCCGGCTCAACTTTGGTGACGATCTGCTTCGGCTTGTAAACGCCCGCCACGGTCAGCTCGGCGATCTTGGCCTGCGCCTTTTGCTCCTGCTCCGGCGAGTGGAAAAAGATTGCCGACCGGTACTGCGTGCCCCAGTCGGGTCCCTGGCGATTCATGGTCGTCGGGTCGTGCATCTTGAAGAAGACGTCGAGCAATTGCTCGAAATTCACTTTCACTGGGTCAAATTCAATTTCAACAACTTCGGCGTGGCCGGTTCTGTCGGTGCACACGTCCTTGTAGGTCGGCCGCTCCATCGATCCACCCTCGTATCCAACTGTAGTTGCCGTAACACCGGGAATGGCCGCAAACGCGACCTCCACGCCCCAGAAGCAACCGGCTCCAAATGTCGCTTTTTCAATGCTCATGTGTGTACTGATGCCTTTCGGGAGGGTTTGGTATCACGAATTGCGTGCTTTCCCGGGTCCTCGGCCGCCGCGAGCTGGATCCGGATACGCGCGTCGTCCTGCGACTCGTTCAAGCGCTTTCCCGCAGAGTGATTACTATGGTTCGTCCCCCCATAGAGCCATTGTTATGGCCCGTCTGACTTTCTATACTCGCACGAAGAGCGAGGTGTCTCTTCAGGATTCACCCGCTCATGCTGAATTCTATGGCTACCCAACCCCTGCGGAAACGCGCCGCTTCCCCCGCCGAGTCCCCCGCGATCCCAGACCGCCTGTATTTCAAAATCGGAGATGTTGCCCACATCTGCGGACTTGAAACCTACGTTCTCCGGTTCTGGGAGTCGCAATTCCCGCAACTCAAGCCCAACAAAAGCGGAACCGGCCAGCGGCTTTACCGCCGTCGCGACGTTGAGATGGTCCTCGAAATCAAGCGCCTGGTGCACGAGCAGGGGTACACGATTCCGGGTGCCCGCCAGGTTCTCGAACAAGCATCTCCTCGCCGCAACCCGCAGACCGCCTTGCCTTTGTCCAACGACAGGACTGAACGCCGCGACAAGCTTGCCGTCATGGTCGGCCAGGCACGGGCTGAACTGCGTGAGATTGCCGGCCTGCTCTCTTCGCCCAATCCCCAGTCGCCCCGCCGCCGTCCCCGGCTCACCTCCATTCCCGGCCCCTCTGACTCGCTTTTCCCTTCTTAAGCTCTCTGGGCAGCAATCACCTCTATCAATTCTTCGCGGTGGTCCCTCGTCTTCGCGATGTTCTCGCGCAAACTCGCAGGAGTGGCGCCCGAAGTGTGCTACTTTGAAACAGCAGTCTTTATTCTGTTGTTTAATCACTCTTCATTGCACTCTTCTCTTCACCTCCCCGTACGATTAGATTCTTACCGTTTTATTCGTAAACAGAAATACTTCAACAAATTCAGGCAGCTTCGAGCAGTTGAATGATGTTACGTATGGAATGGTCGGCTTTGTGGAAGGCCGATTCGAGTTTGCTGTTTGGCCGTGGTGTTGT
>DATJSB010000098.1:0-4023 GCA_035504315.1 Occallatibacter sp. | reverse complement strand
TTTGCCGTGCGAGGCAGGAGAAAACGTGGTCGTCGAAGAGCGATGCGCCGGTCCGGGATGCGGTACTACACCGATTTAACTCGTGGCGTGACGAAGCATCGGGGGTAGAATCATTCGTGGCATGATCTGCGCAAGTGCTAGCGCCGACGATCACATTGCTCCGGCTGGATCGGGGGTTTTGGAGGTTTCAAAACCGCCGGAGAGGGCCGAGAGGAGGCCGGAGGCGCATGCATCCGAAGGCCGCTCGTCACACCGAGTGCTGCGCAGCGTGTGGATTGCCGGCCCCGCGGGCAAACTCGAGGGATTGCTGAACGAGGGCGCGAGCGATGCGGCCTTTGCGGCACTGGTGTGCCACCCATATCCGCCGGCCGGCGGCACAATGCACAACCGGGTGGTGTACCACGCGATGCAGGTGATGAACCGCCGGCATTGGGGATTTGAGTTTCCGGTACTGCGGTTCAACTATCGCGGGGTGGGATTGAGCGGAGGCGTGCACGACGGCAAGGCCGAAAGTGAAGACGTGCGGGCCGCGCTCGACTGGCTCGATGGCGAGTTTGGGCGGCCGATTGTGCTGGCCGGATTCAGCTTTGGATCGGCCATGGCGCTGAAGGCCTGTTGCGGCTCTCATGGCACTGACCGGCGCGTGCGAGCCGTTGCGGCGCTGGGGTTGCCGGTTGAAGTAGGGGGCCGGGTCCATCGTTATTCCCTTCTCGAAGAAGCTCATCTTCCAAAACTTTTCTTAAGTGGCGCGCGCGACGAATTCGCACGGCCGGAGCAGCTTGAGGAGATTGCGGCCCGCGCGGCCGAACCGAAGCGGCTGATTCTTATCTCCGGCGCAGACCATTTCTTTACTCATCAACTTTCTGCCATGCAACAGGCAATGGCCGGCTGGCTGAAGGAGCACCTTGCATGACCCCAGTCAGCGACTCAGTAATGGATACACTGCACGATGCGGCAACGCATATCTTCGAAGGCGCACTCGAAGCCTGCAATATCGCATCGGCATTTGACCGGCGAATTCGTTTTGAGGGAAGCCGAATGATCAGGCTTCTGCCTGACGGAAGCGGACCGGCGACCATCGATCTTGCCGACTACCGCCGCGTGTTGGTGATCGCGCTGGGCAAGGCGGCAGGACCGATGCTCGAGGTTCTGCTGGATCGGATGAAGCGGCGCAAGGGATTGCGAGGGATCTGTTGCACCAACCAGCAGCCAAGGAGCCGCAACTGGCGATTCCGCTATTTTGAGGGCGGGCATCCCTTGCCCAACGAGGACTCGTTTGCCGCAGCCCGGGCAGCGCTGGCGATGTTGCGCAAGGCGAAGAAAGATACGCTGATTTTTTTCCTGATCTCGGGAGGAGGGTCGGCACTGTTCGATGTGCCGCTCGATCCGCAAATCACTCTCGACGATACGATTGAATTCCACCAGTTGCTGCTGGCCTCGGGCGCGCCGATCAACGAGATCAATACCCTGCGCAAGCACTTTTCGGCGGTGAAGGGGGGGCGGCTGGCGATGGCTGCGCCTGAATCGCTCAAGGTGAGCCTCCTGCTGCCCGACGTACCGCTGCGCACGCTTGACGCATTGTCGTCAGGGCCGACGTCGCCCGATCACTCAACAGTTGCAGAAGTGCGCGATCTGATTGCCAGGTATCACCTCGCTGAGAAACTGCCGGCGCGGGTCCGGGGTTTTTTTGAGCGCAAGGATCTTCCGGAGTCGCCGGGGAACAAAGGCTGGCTGCCGCCGTTCGTGCCCAAGCTGACCCGGCGGATAACCTCGGCCGTCACCATGAGCGGCGAGGACGAAGCGTTTCGCGACTCCGTATTCGAGGTTCTGCTTTCAAGCCACGACCTGGTGGAAAACGCGCGGTCGCTGGCGCAGAAGGCCGGCTACCACACCGTGGTGGATAACAGCTGCGACGATTGGGATTACGCGAAAGCGGCCAAATACCTGCTGGAAAGGTTCCACGATCTCAGGTCCAGTCATGACCGGGTGTGCCTGATCTCGGTGGGCGAGGTGACGGTGACCATGAACCGGACGCCGGGGGCGGGCGGGCGCAATCAGCAATTTGTGCTCGAGTGCGCGCTGGATTTGCAGAAGTATGCCGGCGAACAACTGACGGTGCTGAGCGCGGGTTCAGACGGCATCGATGGAAATACGCGGTCGGCTGGGGCGATTGCCGATCCTACGACGGTGGCGCGAGCGCGATCATTCGGCTTCGATCCCGAAGAGTCGCTGGCCCAGTTCAATGCGTGCCCGCTGTTCACGGCGCTGGGCGACTCGGTTGTGACCGGACCGACGGGACAGAACTTGCGGGACCTGCGGCTGCTGATTGCCGAGCGGGTGTGATTCACTCGGGGCAAAGCAAAGAAAAAACTGCGTCCACGCTTCAATGGGACGTTCAACTGAATTAGGATTGGTTCGTGCCTCGCAAGACTATCCCAAAGCCACCGGGCGAGATGCCCGATATACGCACCGTGGCCGCAGTGGCGAAGGTATCGATCGCCACGGTTTCGCGGACCATCAACAGCTCACCGCTGGTGAGCGAGCGACTGTCGAAGCGCGTATGGCAGGCGATCAAGCAGCTCAACTATTTTCCCAACACGCACGCGCGCACGCTGGTATCGGGCCGCAGCCGGCTGTTCGGAATCATCGTTGAGAACATCACCAACCCATTTTTTCCCGAGCTGATCCAGAGCTTCGAACAGATCGCCGTGGCGCACGGGTACGAGATCCTGGTGAGTTCGACGAACAGCGACCCGGGGCTGCTGACCACCTGCGTGCGGCGCATGCTGGAGCGCAAAGTTGACGGCGTTGCGGTGATGACTTTCGGCGAAGAAGAACCGGTGCTCGACCAGCTTACGCATCGCAATGTGCCGATAGTGCTGGCCGAATTCAAGCTGGACGATCCCAAGGCGAGTACGATCCTGCTGGATTACTCCACGGGAATGCGCGCGGCAGTGAATCACCTGGCCGAGCTGGGCCACAAACATATCGCCTTTCTGGCCGGGCCGCACAGTTTGCACTCGGCGCTGACGCGGGAGAACGATTTTCGCGATGCGATGAAGCGGGCCGGATTGCCGCTCGAGGACCGATTTGTGATCGAATGCGACCATACGCTCAAGGGCGGTATGGCCGGATTTGAAAAGCTATGGGGGCATGACGCCCGGCCGACGGCGATAGTGTGTTCCAACGACCTGACGGCCATCGGCGTGTTGCGCGCGGCGTGGGCCAAGCGATTGCGCCTGCCCGAGGATCTTTCAGTGATCGGGTTGGACGACATTGCGTTCGATGAATTCACGCTGCCGCCGCTAACGAGCATCCGGCTGTCGCGCACGGACCTGGCGCGTGCAGCGTTTGAGGCGCTGCGGGCGCAGTCCGAGGATGGGTCGAATCCAAGTCTGCAGCGGGAGTTCCTGGTGTCGACGAGCCTGGAGGTGCGGGGCTCGACGACCGCGCCAACGCGCAATGGGTTGGTTTCCTAGGGCCTGCGGCCACGGGCGTAACGGCCAGCCGGCGGCACGGCCCCCACAGGCCGATTCCTGGAAATTCGTTGAGGTTATGCGGGACGTCGGTTCAGGCTCCGGGGCATCATGCTGACACGACGGATTCACTCTGGGCAATACGCCGTATTCGGTGATTCAGATCATCGAGCAAGACTCGCACCGTGACTGGGGCCATGGATACGGCTGGTGGGGCCGAGGCGCTTGCGGTTTGATTGGACTGCGCCCCGGACTCGCGAAGCGGGTTCGGGGCGCGGTGTTTTCGGGCGGCGAGATCAGCGGCTGGCGGCGATAATCTGGGCGGCGTGCTGCCTGCCGGTGTCAGTGACTATGGCGCCGGACAGCGTGCGGGCGAATTCGGGGGTGCGGGCACGCGCTGGTTGACGCGGGAATGCGAGCCAGCCTCAAGCGCGTTTGCGGCGCCGCTCGACATACTCGCGCAAAGCCAGGTTCATGCGCGTCTGATAGCCCTGTCCCTGGCGTTGGAACCAGTCGACGATGTCGGCATCCACGCGCAGCGACAGAG
>DATJSB010000097.1:0-21478 GCA_035504315.1 Occallatibacter sp. | reverse complement strand
TAGCTCATCCGGGTGCGCTCGTCGTGGGCCCAGCTCACCGGCACTTCATCAATGCGGAAGCCGCGCTTGAGGCCGATAAAAAGGATCTCGGGATCGAAGCCCCACCTTTCGATGGTCTGAAGCTGGAAGACCGTCTGCGCGGCCTTGCGCGTGAAGGCCTTGAACCCGCATTGCGTATCGGCGAACCGCAGGCCCATGATGATGCGCGTGACGCCGTTGAAACAGCGGCCGAAAACCTGGCGATAGATCGGCTGACGAATGGTTTGCCGCTTGCGTTCGAGCCAGCGCGATCCAATGGCAATGTCGGCGCCGTCGGCAATGGCGGCGAACAGCCCCTCAGCCTCCTCCATGGGAGCAGAGAGATCGGCATCAGTAAACATCACCACCTCGCCGAGCGCCTGCAGTATGCCGTTGCGCACGCTGTAGCCTTTGCCCCGGTTGCCGGGATTCTGAATCATCCGCACCTCCGGCGCCTGGGCCGCAACCGCTCTCACCACTTCCGCGGTCTTGTCCCGTGAGCCGTCGTCCACCACAATGATCTCGGCGTTCCAGTTGTGCTTGCGGATGCAATCCAGAACCGAGCGCAAAGTGGCGGGAATGCGTCCACTTTCGTTGTACGCCGGAATTACGATGCTGTAGGCGGGATATGGCATTCGTCGGGGCTCTCACGATTTGCCGCCCTCGAGATGGGCGGCTGCATCTTTGTTTAGTTCGCCGCTCACCCGCTTCAAGTTCCCTCCCTGGGCTGGGCCAGGTACGGTCAGCGAAGGCTGCCGTCCGGCATCGGAGACTATGCGGCAGGCTACCGAGGGCAGGCTTCCGCCATCATACAGCATGATTGGCTGCCGGGCAGGGGTGAGCCGCCGGCGGCTCCAGTCCGTCCAAATGGCTGATGTAAAAAGAGCTAAATTCCACAGGGGTCTTGCATTTTCGTGCGGGGACGGGCAGAATCCGTTTATGCTTGGTGGGGAGGCGAACCGAACATGACAAAAGCAGATTTGGTGGAAAAGGTAACCGCATTGGGCGACCTGACCCGCCGCGACGGCGAGGTGATTGTTGAAACCATCTTCGGCTCTGTCATCGGAGCACTGCAGAAGGGCGACAAGATCGAGATTCGCGGCTTTGGCTCGTTCCGCATTCGCCAGCGCAATCCCCGCATCGGCCGCAACCCCAAGACCGGCGAACGCGTCGAAGTTCCCGCCAAGAAAGTGCCCTACTTCAAACCATCCAAGGAACTCCGCGATCTGGTGAACCCCGGCGAGGCGACGAGCGCGGCGTAGGGGTCATTCCCAAATCGCCAGTGCGACCGCTGCAAGAGCGTGTTATCCGGCTCGCTCAGGAGTCTCCATCTCAAGTCGACTGGGTCAACTCTCAAGGGAAGCTAGATATGGCGCCCTTGATTTAGCCGGGACTGTGTGGCAAAGTTCCCATATGGACGGGGGATCGATCATTCGCGTGTTGCAGAAGAGCGAGCCTGAGCTTCGGGCTGAGGGAATCACTCACCTGGTTCTGTTTGGCTCGACCGCGCGCGGCGATCAATCCGATCACTCTGACGTTGACCTCATGGCGGAGTTCGAGCCTTCTACGCGCCGAACACTCATCAAAATGGTGCGCCTTGAGAACCGGCTCAGCGATTTACTCGGAGTAAAGGTCGATCTCTCGTTGACGCAGACGATAAAAGACAGGGTGCGCGCTCGCGCTATGCGTGAGGCAATACATGCCTTTTGAGGATGCCCGCTCGCACTTCGAGGACATCCTGGCTGGCATCGGATCGATCGAGCGCTTTATCGAAGGCATGAACCTTGAAACTTATGTCGGCGATGAGCGCACGCAGGCGGCCGTTGAGCGCAAACTCCTGATGATAAGTGAAGCAGCCATCCGATTAAGGGACGATGCGGAAAGGTTATGCCCGTCGGCGCCATGGCGAGAGATTCGCGGCATCGGAAACTGGTTAAGGGACCAATACGACCGCGTTGATCTTGAAACAATCTGGAACACAATTCAGGATGATCTTCCGCCGCTGAAGCAGGTAGTTACGTCGGCGCTCGAATCTCTAAAGGATCCTGACTGATTGAGCTTGAAGCTTTGTGCTTTCTGCCTGGTTAAGAACAGGCAATTTTCCGCTTTGGTTTCTGAAGTTAAAGACATCAAGATCTGATCCCCACCACCGCCATCATGCGCCCAGTGTGCCCGCGCGAGCCGCGATGCGAATAGAAATACTGCGGATGACATTGCGTGCAGCCGCCGACCACTTCAATGGACTCCGGCTTTAATCCCGCGTCCAGCAATTGCCTGCGGTTGGCTTCAATCAGGTCCACGTGCAGGCTGGGGCCAATGGGCGAGTGGCCCGGCGCGCGCTGCGTAAGAAAGAGCATCGGGTACTTTTGCCGCACCACGTCAGCGTCGTATACCTCGCGGAAGAGCTCGCGCCCATAACGGAATTGCGATTCGAACTCTGAAAGCACCTCTTCACCTACGGCGTAACAGCAAACGCGGTTGCCGGGTCCGATGGCCGCAATCAGATCTTCAGGCTGCGAACCGAACTCGAGCCGCATGCGTCCCACGCCGATTTCGGCGATGCGTTTCACCGTTCCCCGCCAGCCGGCGTGAAATGCTCCGACGACGCGGCGTTTGCGGTCGGCCACAATCACCGGAATGCAGTCGGCAGTCTGTACGGCGAGCAGAATTCCCAGCTCGCTCGTGATTTGCCCGTCAGCCCGGCGCGGCCGCTCGCGCAAGGCATCGGCAGCCGTGGTCCGCACCACCAGGTTCGAGTGGAACTGCTTCAGCGCGATCAGCGGCGTAGATGAGTCGCCAGTAATCGCCTGAGCCAGCAGACGACGGTTGGCGGCGACCGCTTCACATGCATCTTCAGCCGTGAACCCGAGATTCAGTTCACCCGGCGCATCTTCGGCGCAGTAGACGCGGCTCACACCGCCAATGCGGGTACTGAACCCACTCCAAAGCCAGGGAAAGTCCCAACCGGGAACGGGCAGCCACCCGGCGCCATTGGCAGCGACCCGAGGTTCGGGTGCGGGACGCACAAGCTCCGGTTGTCCAGCACGATCAAACCGGGCGGCTCGACCCGCGGATACCGACGCTCCTCTGCGATTCCTCGCCAGCCCTCCGATGGCAAACATGGCATCGATGCCGGCCACCGTTTGCTTGCTCGCATCCAATCGTCCGTTTCCAGCTCGTCCGGATCCGGCGGCTCGCGAGGAAGCAGCGGATTTGGACTGTTTCGCGGAAAGAGCTTTTTGGTGGAGGTGGGAAGACATCCTGAATCTGATTTTAGCGGCGTGGAACTCTCGGCCAGTAATGTGAAAGAAGCCCAAACGAGCAAATGGGCCTACCTTCCGGTAGGCCCGCTCGAGAGGCAGTTAAGGGAGGGAATCCAGGGGGGATGTTGGGAAGAGGTCCGCAAATGGACCCTCAAAAAGGAATTGAAACCTTTCTTTGGTGGGACGTCTTGGGGAAGCCTCTGCTAATTACTTAATAGGATGCAAACTTATACAAAAGGTTGCAACTTAAATTAGCGCCAATTGAAAACTTTTTTTGCACCATTAAGCGATTTAGTATCCTTTTGGGCCCTCCCGCCTGTGGAAAACTTACAACCACCCGGTCAAATCGCTTCCGAAACCGATCCTGACATGGGAAAAATGGCGAATATCGGGTCCGCACAGCCTTTTTCGCCTCAATTGCGGACTATGGCAGTTCCCTCACCCAAATATTCCTGAAACTCAACGGTTCGCTCTTGTCGCCGTGGGCCTGCAGCTTGATGGGCGCCCGGTCGTACGCCTTATAGAACGGCTGCCCGATGTACAGCGTCTGCCCCTTGAGTTGGAAGTGGTTCTGCACCAGCACCCCGTTGAAAAGTACCGTCACATAGGCCGGCGTCTTCAGCGAGCCATCCTCGTTGAAGGTCGGCGCCGTCCATACCACATCGTAGCTTTGCCACTCTCCAGGCTTCCGCGCCGGATTCACCAGCGGTATGCTCTGCTTGTAGATGCTTCCTCCCATGCCGTTCACGTAGGTGGGGTTGTTGTAGGCGTCCAGCACCTGCAGCTCGTAACCGTCGTCTCCGGGACCAGTCGAGGCCAGAAAAACTCCGCTGTTGCCGCGGCCCTGCCCGCTCCCCGTAATGTCCGCGGGAATCCGATACTCAATGTGCAGCTGGTAGTCCTTGAATCTGCGCTTGGTCTCGATGTTGCCCACCCCGGGAGCTTTGCTCACGGTAAGAATGCCGTCGTGCACAACCCATCGCGCGGGCGTGTGGTCCTGCGCCGAAACCCACTCGTCTTCGTTTTTGCCGTCGAAGAGGATGATCGCGTCCGATGGGGGATCGGAGCATTTCGCTCCTGGAGTGACAACCGCAGGCACGGGCTGCCACACTTCGGTATCCTCGGGCTTGGGCTTGGGCTGCTCCTGTGCAACCAGGGACACGGTAATCGCAACCAGAGAGACAACAGCAACGAGGCACGCGTTTCGACGCAGATTCATAGGGCCGATTCCTTTCCGCTCCAATGTACCGCTTCAGCCCGCCCGAGTGCCAAGGGACAATCTTGGCTTCTAGCCTCTAGTGTGGTGTCCCTTCTTTTTCTTTACAGGCTTTATCCTCGGAAAGGCATCGCTCAGCGGCTAAGGCCGCGTTCATTTTTGAGCCTTCGCGGCACGACTAAAGTCGTGCCCTTTCAAAAAGCGATAGACAACTGTTATGCGGGACAGGACACTAGTTACTGGCTATTGGCTACTGGCTGATTTCACTTCCTCGACTTGGGAACCCGGCCAATGCGTAGATCGCGGCGCAACAGCAAGTCGCACGCATGCAACGCTTCCTTCTCAAAGTCCGGTCCGTCGCTTGGAATCAGAAGCCAATGGCCGATTGCGCCCCCGAGCAGCTCAATTTTACGAATCGAAGGAAACTCACGCTTCAGCGCCGGATCGGCGGGATCGACCTCTTCTGAAAGAACCAGCCAAACGCCATTGTCCCTGGGAGATTTAACGTGGTCGCGGAGCATACAGACAATCCGGTCGCCCACGTAGACGCCAAAACCGGAAAACATTCGCCTTACCTCGGGCTTAAGGGGATCGAGCGTTTCCAGAATGAAAGGATACGGAGGCTTCGATTTTGGTTTCGCCGGACGCATCACGACCTGCTCAGAATGGAAGATAGCAGAAGTCTGGCCTGGCTCTGCCTTCAGAACCGTTCGTTTGACCTCCCCGTTTGTTTGACCCCCGATCACTAATTGTGAGGTTTCAATAGATTGTCCATCTGATCGGAACCTGTAAAGCTGTGTTTGCGAAGACTCAGCGATTCGGGAGAGCCGATGCCGAACGGTGGCGCAGGCTGGCAGGGTCCTTTGCTCATAACCAGTCCCCTCGATCGCTTGCGCGCTGTTGCCAGATCCATGATGGCCCCTTCCGCGCCCTCAGCTTTCCTGTTGCTTTCCCAAAGGAGATATGGCATTCTCCTGTTGGGAACCCAATGGTCGTGCGAGGCGGCGGCCATCATCCCGCCATATCCGGATTTGAAATCGGAGGACCCGCCATGAGAGCGTTACGGCGATTCTTTGCCCGCACCCGGAATCTCACCATCGGCCGCTGCAAAGACGAGAGGCTGCGCGAAGAAATCGAACATCATCTCGCCTTGCAGGCCGAAGAGAACCTCCGTGCCGGCCTGCAGCCTGACCAGGCCCGGCGGAAGGCCGCAATTAAACTCGGTTCACCTGGCGCGATTCGCGAACAATACCACGCTGAAGAAGGATTGCCGTTTCTCGAGCTGCTGCTCCAGGATTCCCTTTACGCGATGCGCAGGCTGCGGAGAGCCCCCGGCTTCACGGCGGTCGTTGTTCTCACCCTGACGCTCGGCATCGGCGCCAACACGGCCATCTTCTCGGTTGTGCGCGCCATCTTGCTTCGCCCTCTTGCCTACGAACAGCCCGACCGGCTGGTAAGCCTGGTCGAGGACCGGCCCGCGTCGGGGATTAAGGGCTCCGGCTTCTCTTACTCTTCATTACTTCAGTTGCAACAGAATCGCCAGTTGTTCAGCGCCGTCACTGGGCTGGCGGCCCACGCGCTGGTATTGACCGGTCACGGAGAACCTCTCGACCTAAGCACCATCGCCGTTACTCCCGGATTCTCTTCGGTCTTTCTCACCCGGCCCCTGCTTGGACGGGCGCTCCTCGACGAGGATGGGCAGCCGGGAGCGGCGCCAGTTGCGGTTCTCAGCGAGGGCCTGTGGCGAAATCGCCTGGGCGGAGATCCGCACATTGCCGGTACGCAAATCACGCTCGACAAGCGCGCCTACACGGTGGTCGGAGTGATGCCGGACGGCTTTCGTACTCCGTTTTTCAACCGGCCGGAGCAAGTCTGGATACCGCTCGAACAGGACCCGCTGTTCGGCCGCTGGATCGCTAAGCCACCGCAGACACATTGGCTGCTGCCGATCGTTGGCCGGCTGCAGCAGGGGACCTCGCTCAATCTTGCTCGGGCAGAATTGAAAACCTTCAGCGAGGGGCTGGCCGCGGAGAATCCAAACGAAAATGGCTGGACGATAGACACGCAGCCTCTGCAGCAAGCTATCGCCGGAGACTTCGAGTCGCCGCTGCTCGTGTTGCTGTGCGCCGTTGGCCTGGTGCTGGCAATCGCCTGCGCCAACATCGCCAATCTGCTGCTTGCACAGGCAACTTCAAGGTCAAAAGAGATGGCCATCAGGATTGCCGTTGGTGCAAGCCAGGCCCGCATCGCCCGGCAGTTACTCACCGAGAGCGCCATCCTGGGAGCTCTGGGCGGGGCGGCGGGAACGTTGCTGGCATGGCGCAGCATACCCGCTCTCTTAATTCTTCTGCCCCCGAATCTTCCCGGATTCCACGACATCCACGTCGACGCCGGAGTGTTGGTGTTTGCCCTGGTGTTGTCAGTCGCTTCCAGCCTCGCCTTCGGTACGATGCCCGCCCTGCATGCGGGCCGTTCCGACCCGCAAACCAGCCTGCGCGAAGGCACTGGCGCCGGAGAAGCCAGAAAATCGCGGCACATGCGAAGCATTCTGGCGGCCGGCGAGATCGCGTTGGCCACGGTTCTGCTTTGCGGCGCCGGTTTGATGCTGCGCAGCTTTGCCCACCTGCTCTCGGTTGGTCCCGGATTCGAGGCCAGCCGCCTCGTCAAGGCTGAGATTTCGCTGCCCCGGTATGAATACTCCACTCCACGGCAATGGAGCGATTTTGCGAATCAGCTCCTCACGCGACTCGAGGCCCGGCCGGGCTTGCGCGATACAGCAATCGGCATTCCCATGCCGATTCTCGATACGTCAGTCAACCTGCCGTTCTCGATTGCCGGTGCTCCGCCCCGGGCACGCGGCGACGCAGACACGGCAGATTATGTGTCTGTCAGCCCCAACTACTTTCGCGTGATGAGCATCTCGCTGGCGCAGGGAAGAACGTTCTCCTCCGATGACTCGGCATCGGCTATGCCGGTCGCGATCATCAGCGAATCGTTGGCCAAGCGGTATTTCAGCAACCAGAATCCACTGGGCCGAAGCATGATCTTCGGTTTTCCGCCAGACGTGAATGTTTCCCGCGAAATTGTCGGCGTGGTATCCGACGTCCGCGACATTTCCCTCACCAAGCCGCCGGGGCCGGCGATGTACGTCCCGTTTGCTCAGGCTCCCTTCTGGGGAGCCGAAGTGGTGGTGAGAAGCAACCTGAGCACCGCGGCGATTGTCGACGCAATTCGGTCGGAAACTCGCGGCATAGACAGCAGCCTTCCCGTCTCGGATATCGAATCGCTACCGGAGGCGCTCAGTGCATCGCTGACGTGGCCCAGATTCCGCACCGCGCTGCTGGCCGGGTTCGGAGGCATGGCACTGCTGCTGGCCGCAATCGGTATTTACGGCGTGGTCTCTTTTTCGGTTTCGCGCCGCACCCGCGAAATTGGCGTCCGCATCGCCATGGGTGCTGCACCGTCAAATGTTCGTCGCCTGGTGTTGAAGGAATCCGCAGCGCTCGCCCTCGCGGGCCTCGCCGTGGGCATTCCGGTGTCTCTGGCCCTCATGCGCCTTCTGTCGGCGCTTCTCTTCGGTGTGTCGACCTACGACCCGTTCACTTTCGCGACGGTGGTTCTTCTGCTCGTATCGGTGACTTTGACCGCGGCCTGGATTCCCGCTCGCCGCGCAGCGGCCGTCGACCCGGTTGTCGCACTGCGCAGCGAATGAGAATTGCCAATGGTCCAGGACGGGTTAAACAGCAGCCCGGCAACCGCGCTTCACTCAAGAACTGACCAATCTAGGGCCTGTTAACACTACTGGGGCGGTTGGCGTTGCGAGCGAAAATCGGGCCAGACTAGGCCGAGCCCGAAGGCCTTGGTGGTTCCAAGGTCGAGGGCGAGAACGACGTATGGCACGATTTCCACCCCAGCGACCAAGACCTGTCGCTGGGGACCCCGGATTTGCGCCGCAACCCTTCGGGCCGGGGCCAGTTTTCCTCATTTCATCGTCCCTCGTCGCTAGCAGACACCCGGTATGCGTCACTCCTCATTCCTCGAACTGAGAAAAACTGGCTCCCGGCGCCAGCCACCCCAGTAGTGTTAACAGGCCCTAGAGGCGCCAGAGAACTCGCCCGCCTGGTTCTGAAGTTGCAACTGGCGGCTCTCCCCTTGACATCTAGGGAATGTTGGCGCTACGCTCTGTATTACCCTTGCTGTCTAGGGTAGGACCTTATGGCGAAGAATGACCTGCAGGGCGCGCTCGATCTCCTGATTCTCAAGACTCTCTCGCAGCTTGGTTCCATGCATGGCTACGGGATCGTGGTGCACATCCGGCGCGTGACGGATGAACTGCTCATCGTGGAAGAAGGCTCACTCTACCCTGCGTTGCACCGCATGGAGCAGAACGACTGGGTGCGCGCCACATGGGCCATTACGGATTATGGGCGCAAAGCGAAGTGGTACGCGCTGACTCGCGCGGGCCGGGAGCAGCTGGCCAGTCGCGAGAAGAACTGGGCGCAAGTGGTCAAGGGCGTCGACGCGGTGTTGCGTTTTGCATGAGGTGAGCGATGGCACTCTTCAAAAGGATTCTTTCGCTGGGCAGGCGCACGCGCATGGAGCGCGAGATTGACGCGGAGCTACGGGAACACATGGCCATGTGCATTGACGACAGCATGGCCCAGGGCATGAGCCGCGAAGAGGCGGAGCGCGATGCACGGGTGCGCTTCGGGAGTCCTGCGGCAATGCGGGAGCGCGTATCGGCAGAGGATGCCGCGCTGGGACTGGAGAATTTCTGGCACGATGTGCGCGGTGCGCTGCGCGTCTTTGCCAAGAGCCGAGGTTTTTCCTTCGTCGTGGTGGCCACGCTTGCGCTGGGCATCGGCGCCAACACCGCAATCTTCGAGCTTCTCGACGCGGTCCGGTTGCGCACCCTTCCCATCGCAAAACCCAGCGAATTAGTGGAACTGCGCATCGCCGGAGGCAATGGCGGGTTTGGCGTCACGGACAATGAGTTCACCGACTTCACCGTGCCGATGTGGCAGGATGTGAAGAAGCACCACGATCCCTTGTCCGGTGTCTTCGCATGGCGCACCGATGTCTTCCAGGTCGGTTTCCACGGCGAATCTCATCGCTTTAACGCGCTCGAGGTCAGCGGAGATTTCTTCAATGTGCTGGGAATCGCTCCCGTGGAGGGCCGACTGATCGAACCGCAGGACGAGACAGGCTGCCAGATCACTCGCGTCGTGGCCAGTTACTCCTTCTGGAAGTCAGAAATGGGCGGCCGGCCGATCACCCCGGATACGAAAATCATCGCCGAAGGAAAATCGGTGCAGGTTCTGGGGGTCACGCCACCGTCATTCTTCGGAATGGTCGTCGGCGATCGCTTCGATCTGGCGTACCCCACCTGTACGCCATCCAATCCGCGCCGCGAAAACTTTGTTTACTCGGTGATGGGACGGCTCAAGCCTGGCTGGAATCTGAGGCAGGCATCGGAGTACTTCAAAGCGCTC
The DNA here is from genome assembly GCA_035504315.1 of Occallatibacter sp. GTDB lineage: Bacteria > Acidobacteriota > Terriglobia > Terriglobales > Acidobacteriaceae > Telmatobacter. The sequence continues at coordinate 11,489 of DATJSB010000097.1, read as the reverse complement.
AGTCCTGGCCTTTTCGCGGAAACGGCGCCCGAGGGCTACAGCAGCGAAGCTCTTAAGACCTGGAAAGGCTTCCGCCTGGCCGCGTATCCGGCCGGCGCCGGAGTGAGTTACCTGCGCGATCAATACAATTCTTCTCTGGAGGTTCTGCTGGCGATTACCGGGCTGGTGCTGCTGATTGCGTGCGCGAACCTCGCCAATCTGATGCTGGCCCGGGCCACTGTGAAAAGACGCGAGGTTGCGCTCCGCATGGCGCTGGGTGCTTCGCGCGGCCGGCTGCTGCGCCAGATTCTGCTGGAAAGCGCGCTGCTGGCGGCCTGCGGCGCGGCTTTGGGAGCTGCTCTTGCTCAGCCGCTGAGCCGGGCGCTGGTTAGCTCGCTCGATACCAGCCAGAACATGATTCACCTGACGATCGTGGCTGACTGGCGCGTGCTCCTTTTTGCAGCGGCAGCCGCCACCGCGACCTGCGTTATCTTCGCCATACTTCCTGCACTGCGCAGCTCCAGCGCAGAGCCGATCATGTCTCTGAAATCGGGCGAGCGCGGAGTGGTCGGCGATGGGGAGAGGTTTTCAGTTCAGCGCGCCCTGGTGATTACCCAGATTGCTATTTCCATGGTGCTCCTGGTCGGCGCACTGTTGTTTGTACGCAGCTATCGCAATTTGTTGACGCTCAATCCGGGAATCCGCGAGAGAGGGATCACGGTCGCCTACTTTGGTTTTTCGTCGGCGGATATCAAGCCGGAAAATCTTGCGGCCTACAAGCGGCAACTGGTCGACGATGTGCGCGCCCTTCCCGGAATCGAAAACGCCGCCGCGACCACGAACGTACCTCTGAACGGCACCACCTGGGGACACGAGGTGGAGGTGGGATCGGCGGAGGGGCCGAGCAGGTTTACCTATGTCAGCCCGAGCTACTTTGCCACCATGGGAATCCCGCTGCTCAACGGACGGAATTTCACGAATCAGGACACCAACGACAGCCCGCTTGTGCTGATCGTCAATCAGGCTTTTATCCGGAAATATATCAGCGCGGCATCGCCGCTTGGAATTCAGGTTCGTGTACGCCCCGAGCCGCAATATCCTGCGCGGACCTACGAGATCGTCGGCGTTATTCCGGTTACGAAGTACTCAGATCTTCGCGACGAACAACAGATCCAGGCCTTTGTTCCCATCGCTCAACTGCCGGTGACCGCGCAGCACCTCGGAATGGCCATGATGATCGAATCGCGAGACACCGCAGCGGCGCAACAGGCCGTGCGGCACATGCTGGAGAATAAATATCCCAGAATGGAATTGCAGTTCGATGACTTCCACCAGCATATTCTCGATGGTTTGGTCGGCGATCGCATGATGGCAAGGCTGGCCGGTTTCTTCGGAGCGCTTGCGGCTCTGCTCGTGATTGTCGGGCTGCATGGAGTGCTCTCGTACTTCCTCGCCCAGCGCCGCGGCGAGATCGGGATTCGCATCGCGCTCGGAGCCAGCCGCGCCCGTGTCGTCGCTGCCATGCTGCGCAGTGCCTGCCTGATGCTGGCCGCCGGCCTAGCTGCGGGAGTTGCGCTGGCTTTCCTGGCGGGCCGCGGAGCCAGCACGTTGCTTTTTGGGGTGAAGCCGTGGGATCCGGTAACGCTCGCCGGCGCCGCTGTGCTGCTGGCGGTGGTGACGATGGCGGCCAGCCTCATCCCGGCGCTGCGCGCGGCCAACGTGAGTCCAATCGACTCTCTTCGTTCTGAGTAGACGAGCCAATGAAGCCGGACTCGTTCGATGGCAGCCTCAGTTTATGCATCTCCGCCGAATCGTATTTCAAGAAAGAATTCTGAAAATGCGCTAAGACCTGTTGGCAATAGTTGACAGTTCGCGCTCTCGGAAAATCGCTTGAGCGCTGGCCGCGGTTTTTTTGGCGCGTGCCAGCGCTTTGCCGATTCCGTCCGTGACAAACCAGAATCGTCTTCAGGGTGCGACGGCCTGCCTCCGGCGCTGCTCGCTTGCCTTCATGATTTCGCTCAGGTCCCCGGCCGGCCGAATCTCGAAAATGTTGCCATACGTCAGAGCTGGATGCCGCCCGATGAGCTCGACGGCATGATTCATGTCCCTCGCCTCAAGGACGAGAATGCCGCCGAGGTGTTCTTTCGTTTCGGCATAGGGGCCGTCGGTGGTTGCCACTTTGCCGTTCTTCCAGGAGAGGGTCAGGGCGGTCTCGGGCCCCTGAAGAGCTTCGCCGCCGGCCCAGTTTCCGTTGGCGCGAAGATGGTGGTCATATTCAAAGCATGCATCGAACATGGCGTTTCGCTCGCTCTCAGTCATGCCATCGAATTTGCCTTTGTCGTAGTAGCCAAAACAGATGTATTTCATTGTTCTTCTCCTCACAGCGGATTGAACGAGCCGGCAGCAGAGTGTTGCGCGGGCTCGTTCATCTTGTCAGTGCGTGTGTTCCTGAGGCCGCAGTGGCCAGGTTATTTATTTGCTTTCACCGGGTGCTTGTTCGGGGTCGGGCACGAAAAAAATGGGCCGCACCTCGCCCGACGCACGGCAGGCGACGGCGCCTCTGCGCGCCCACTCGACTGCCTGGTCCAGATCGGGAGCTTCAATCACCGAAAAACCGCCCATGTACTCCTTGGTCTCGGTGAACGGCCCGTCGGTGATGGACACCTTGCCATCGGGGTGGTAGCGCAGCGACTTCGAGCTGCTGGGCGGGTGAAGGCCGCAGGCGAACCTGGTCACGTTGGCAGCTTCCATTTCGCGGCCAAGCGCGTGGATCGCCTCGGCATCCGCTTCGGTTTGGGTGGACGGGTCGAAGTCTTCGGGAAAATAGATAGCAACGAAAAACTGTGGCATGGCTTCTCCTTGTCTGCTGTGGCTTGTTTGCTGGCGGTTGCTTCCGATGACTGCCAGCGTCGATCCATGGATGCAAGTGCGGCTATCTGTTGGCGGTCTGATTTGGCAGCTCAGCCCGTTTCGCTATTTTGTACTGGATCTCCTCTTCGGACAGGATGGGTGCGAAGTCTTCCATCTCGAAGACCTGGCGGATTTCGATTTCGGAGTCAACGGCGTGGGGGTTAGGACAACGCTTGACCCACTCGATGGCCTCTTCGAGGTTCTTGACCTGCCAGATCCAGAAGCCGGCGATGAGTTCCTTGGCCTCGGTGAAGGGGCCGTCGATGACGGTACGAGACTTGCCGGAGAATTTGACGCGTGCGCCTTTGGAGCTGGGATGGAGGCCATCCATGGCGAGCACGACGCCAGCCTTGATGAGCTCTTCGTTGAACTTGCCCATCTCGGCCATGAGCTGTGGATCGGGGAGGGCGCCTTCTTTTTCCGACTCTGGGGTTGCTTTGACGATGACCATGAATCGCATTGTGAAATCTCCTTTGGGTTGAGCGATGGTTGGCTTGTTTCCGATGGCTCGTTTCCTGCTCACTGGAGGAACCGTAGCTCATCGTTCTTTTGTCCTATAGTCGTCGGGGAGACGGAAAATCGACAGCGGGCGCAAATTATTTTTGGGGGATTGAGGGCGCCACTCGGTCACTCGCTTTTGGGGACCGGGGGCACCCTCAACTTGATAATGTACGGTATGAGACCAGAGCCACCCGCCTTCCGCGAGTAAAAAAACATATGATATACTCCATATATATCATGTGCCGGGATGAAAGAAGTCTATATGCGCGTTCTCGTTGACATTCCCGATGACGATCTGGCCATCATCAACTCCGTCGTCAAGGCTCAATCCATCTCACGGGCCGAGTTTATACGGCGCGCCATTGCGCAGAGCCTCACCGCACACCGCAGAACACAAATCGAGAAAGCTCGGAAAGCTGCCTTCGGACTCCTGGCCGGACGTTCTGTAGACGGGATGGAGTATCAGGAAAGGATTCGCCAGGAATGGGAGTAAGGAAAGCTCTCCTCGATACAAATATCCTGGTCGACTACCTGGCAGGCATAGCTCAAGCACGCGCCGAGGTTGAACGCTACGCTATGCCTGCTATCAGTATCATCACCTGGATAGAAGTAATGGCGGGCGCTGCCCCGGAGGACGAGCAGGTGCGGCGAGATTTCCTGGCTACTTTCATTGTTTTGCCTCTCACTATGGAAGTTGCCGAGCGTTCGTCTGAAATCCGCAGGCATCGAACCCCCAGGCTCAAGCTGCCGGACACCATCATCCTGGCCACCGCACAACTCAATGACTTGCTTCTCGTGACGCGCAATTCCAGGGACTTCCCCTCCAGGGAACGAGACATACGGATTCCCTACAAGCTTTAGTCGAGCCCACCAAGATGCGAGAAACCGACGGGACGCCGAAGCACAGATCAGCAGCGGGTAGGCAGGCGGCCCATTCATTCGGGATTCGGAAGCTGTGCCCCGTTCATCGCGGTCTTATCGCGATGAGCGGGTCCTGGCATGCCGCCTGTCTCGCCAAATCCTCTCAAAGCAGATCTAAGCTGACCCACTGCTCAGTCCCCGAATCCGCTCCTGCAGAAACTTCCGCTCCGGCTCCTGTTGAGTCAGCGCCAGAGCTCTCTCATAAGAAGCCCGAGCCTCAGCGGTCCGGCCCAGCCTGCGGCACATATCCGCGCGGGCTGAATGCGCCAGGTAATAATTTGCCAATTCGCCCTGTGCCAACACCGCGTCGATATGCTTCAGACCGGCCTCCGGGCCATCACGCATGGCAATGGCCACGGCGCGATTCAGATGCACAACCGGCGATGGCTGAATTCGCACCAACTGGTTGTAAAGCGCAACAATCTGCCGCCAGTCGGTGGCAGCGACCGATTCCGCCTCCGCATGAATGGCCGCAATCGCAGCCTGCAATGAGTAAGGGCCAAAGCGGCGGGAGCTCAGGGCTTTCTCCACCAATGCCACTCCCTCCGCGATCTGCGCCCGATTCCAGAGCGAGCGGTCTTGATTTTCGAGCAAAATCAGCTCTCCGGCCGGAGAGGTTCTCGCGGCGCGACGGGATTCCTGGAGCAGCATCAGGGAGAGCAGCCCCAGAATTTCCGGATTTTGGGCCTCCGGGTCTGGCTGGAGTTCGGTCAGCAGTCGTCCCAATCGAATCGCCTCGCCGGTCAGCTCGGCCCGCGTTACCTCCGTTCCCGCCGCAGCCGAGTAGCCCTCGTTAAAGACGAGATAGATGACCTGAAGCACCGCGTCCAGCCGCTGGGGCAACTCCTGCGGCGCGGGTACCTCGTAGGGAATCGATGCCTCTCGAATCTTTGCCTTGGCGCGCACAATGCGTTGCGCGAGCGTTGCCGGCGTAACCAGAAATGCGCGGGCAATCTCCTCCGTGGTCAGGCCGCAGATTTCGCGCAGAGTGAGCGCAACCTGTCCTTCAGGAGGCAGTGCGGGATGGCAACAGGTGAAAATCAGGCGGAGGCGGTCGTCCTCGATCTCTTCAGCTTCGATCTCTCCGTTTCCGCCGGGAGCGTCGTTGACGCGCGACTCCATATGAACAACAAGCTCTCTCTCGACTCCATTGAAGCGCGCGCGCCGGCGCATAGCATCGATGGCCTTGAAGCGGGCCGTTGAAATAAGCCACGGGCGCGGGTTCGCCGGAATGCCAGTCTTCGGCCATGTGTCCAACGCGGCCGCGAAGGCCTCGTGCATCGACTCTTCGGCCAGGTCCAGGTCTCCGAGCAGGCGCACGAGCGTAGCCAGGACCCGGCCCGATTCCGACCGGTAGAGGGTCTCAATGGTCCTGCTGAGTTGTTCGGGCACGGGTGGCGGCTGCGACATCGGCATCTAGGCCAACCTAGCAAACGGAGGGTCTCAATACAACTGGGCTCGGGTTTCCCCACGCACAATTCGTCGGCGTTACGATCTCTTGCACGTCAAAAAGCGCATCATCGCCGAGGCACTCGTCGACGCCGGTCGTACCTTGAGGGTCCGCGGCGACATTTGCTCAGGAGGAGCAACAGGCAAAACAGCGGGGCAAGCGGAGTCAGCGAGTCAGCACTTCAGCAAGTCAGCAGGCTTACGAGGCGAGGGAGGGCCTGCTACTGGTGGGGATGGGGCGATGTTTATTTTTGTGTGGGGACGCCGAAGCAATGCGAGTAGCCGTCGTGGTCGGTGAGGAAGAATTCGGTCTGGCCGTAGTCCCGGTCTTCGAGCTCTGAAACATTGAATCCCAGGTTCTTCAAATGCTCCCTGATTTCGTTGATGTCCGACGGCGCCCAGTAGAGACGGATGCCGTTCGAGTCCGGCGGCTTGACCGGATTGCCGGCACGCCGATTCAACCAGAACCACATGTTGCCTTTGTTCAGCATGCAGCCGATCAGCCTGCTGTTTTCATACATCTCCCGGCTCGTCGAGAAGCCGAGACCTTCAACCCAGAAGCGCAGAGTCTTGTTGAGGTCGGCGCTGGGAATGACCGGGATGCATGCTTCAACGGGCATAGGAACTTCACTCCGTCGCTCTAAGAAAGCTTTGATGGAGCGGCTTGTCTCGCGCGCCCCACCCATCGGGGGTTATTGGTCCCTGCAAATGAAATGTCCTTGCGTCGTCCCTACGGGACTGTGCAGCGGTATTGCGCGATCCCTTTCCCCACGTTGAAACGCGGGGCTAACAACCGCTGCGTCTACGACGCGCCTACCGGACATTACTTACGCAGTCCTCAATAAAGCCCTGCTTGTTTCAAGGCCAATTTCGGCATCGGACCCAGAGGGTACCCCGCGATGCCCCGGTACAAAACGCTGGGCCGCGGGATTAACGATGCCCTGATACAAAACGCTGGGCCCCGGGATTCGTCAGACACTGCCTAATCCCGCGTCCTTCGGCCGAAGAGATTTCGCCAGGTGTGGGGCTGGGTTCGAGGCCGATCGGGCGTCTCGGCCAGGTGCTGGTGCTCGAGATGCTGGCGGCGTTCGGCCCATTCGCCCGATGAGAAGAAGCGCGGTCCCACCTCAATCAGCCGCGGAATCATCCTGAAGACGGCGACGCGGTTCCACGGCTGGCCGTTCCTCATGCGGAAGCCCTTGTCGTTCAGGCTGGCCACGATCTCGGCGTAGGAGTAGTCCTCCACCAGCAGATCCATGATCTGCATCAGCACCTGGTGTTCGCCCGGATCGGCTTCGAGCCGCCGGCAGTCGTCGCTCACGCGCAGTCCGTAGGGAACGTCCTCGTCGAACTCGCGTTCCGTCGGAGCCTCGGAGTCGGGCAGCTCGCGCCGCCACTCGATGGCAACCATCTGCCAACCGGCCGTGGTGCGTTGCCGGATTACCTCGGGGCTGAACGGTTCGGAGAGCACATCGCGCATCCGCTCGAAATAGGGCATTTCATGCCTCCTGATTGGGGGAGCCAGCTTGTGCCTGGATGAAAGCAATTCGACTTCCACGTGTCCGCAGCGCTGTGAGGGGAGTAAGTTCTGGTGAATCAAGGGGATAGCTGAGATGCACGCAGGGAGCTGCTCGTCGCTCTTGTCCATAAATGCAACGTTCTGTTCGGTTTCGGACGGAGATGCGGCGGGCAGGTCAGCGGGGAAGCGAGTCAGCGAGTCAGCGAGTCAGCGAGTCGGCGGGTCAGCGGGGAAGCAGGGCGGCGCGAATTGGGTTAGACTTTCGCGACGTGCTGCCGGGTCTTGCGACGGGCACGATTGAGTCTTTACACTTTCGCTTACGTTTTCTTCATTCTTGATCGGATCTGCAGCGAGCAGCACGTGCTGCGACACGGGAACCTGTAAGTGATTCGCGCAATTGTCGATTTCGCTTTAAGAAGCCGGTGGCTGGTGCTGGGCGGGATGGTGTTCCTGACCGTCTGGGGCATTATTTCGTTCAAAGCCCTGCCGGTTGAAGCATACCCCGACGTCGCCAACAACTACGTACAGATCATCACGCAGTGGCCGGGGCGCTCGGCTGAGGAGATCGAGCGGCAGGTTACGGTGCCGGTGGAGATCCAGATGGCGGGCATTCCGAAGCTCGAGCATCTGCGCTCGACCACGCTGGCCGGCTTGTCGAGCGTAATGCTGATCTTCGACGACGGGACCACCAGCGATGTGAATCGCGAGCACGTGATGGAGCGGCTGGGCCAGGTGAATCTGCCCGCCGGGCTGACGCCGCAGATGGGCACGGACTGGAGCCCGGTGGGCCAGATCTTCTGGTACACGGTGGAGAGCACCAATCCCAACTACGACGTGATGGAGTGCAAGGCGATCGAGGACTGGACGCTGGAGAAGTCGTTCAAGGGAGTAACGGGGGTGGTGGATGTATCGAGCTTTGGCGGACCGACCAAGGAGTACCAGATCGCGCTCGATCCCGACAAGCTGGTCGACTATGGATTGAGCATCGGGCAGGTGGAGCAGCAGATCGCCATCAACAACACCAACGGCGGCGGCAGCTTTATTGAGAAGGGCGCGCAGCAGGTGAACGTGCAGACGCTGGGACTTTACTCGAGCGTGCGCGACATTGAAGACACGGAGGTGAAGACCCAAAACGGCACGCCGGTGAACATCAGCGACATTGCCAGCGTGAACCAGGGAGCGAAGATACGTCTGGGGCAGATTGGAAGGACGACGCACGTTTCGAACTCGGTGGTGGTGGACAATCCCGACACGGTGGAAGGAATCGTGCTGCTGCAAAAGGGCGACGACGCCGAGCCGGTGCTGAAGGGCATTCATGAGGAGGTGAACAAGCTGAATCATGGAATTCTTCCCAAGGGCGTGAAGGTGGTTCCGTTCCTCGATCGCTCCGATCTGGTGAAGTTCACGCTGGACACGGTGGAGCGCAACCTGACCGAGGGAATGATTCTTGTGGCCATTGTGCTGTTCGTCTTTCTGGGCAACGTACGCGGCGCCATTATCGTTTCGCTCACCATTCCGTTTGGGCTGATGTTTGCAGCGATCTGCCTCAACCTGAGCCATATTCCGGCGAATCTGCTGTCGCTGGGCGCGCTGGACTTCGGCATGCTGGTAGATGGATCGGTGGTGATGATCGAGAACATCATCCGCCATCTTGGGCACACCCAGGACCGGCGCAATCCGGCCATTAAAATTCAGGATGCGGCGCACGAGGTGCAGCGGCCGGTGTTCTTTGCCCGGGCCATCGTGATCACGTCGTATCTGCCGATATTCACGCTGCAGGCTGTGGAAGGCCGATTGTTCAAGCCGATGGCGTGGACGGTCTCGTTCGCGCTATTCGGGGCGCTGGTGTTTTCGATAGTGATTGCGCCGGTGATGGCCAGCTTTCTGTTCAGCAAGGGAGCGAAGGAGTGGCGCAATCCGCTGATGGAGTGGCTGACGGCGCGCTATCGGGTGGCGGTGCGGTCGGCGATCGAACACCGGTACAGGACGGTGGCGATCGCGGCGGGATTGTTTGCGTTCGGCATTTATCTCGCAGTGGGCGGACCGATTGGCTCAGAGTTTTTGCCGCACCTGGATGAGGGCTCGATATGGGTGCGCGGAACGCTGGCGCCCAGCGAAGGTCCAACCGATTCGATCGACTTCACCAACAAGGCGCGCATTGCGATGGCGTCTTTTCCTGAAGTGACGCAGGTGGTGAGCCAGACGGGAAGACCGGACGACGGAACCGACACCACGGGATTCTTCGATACCGAGTATTTTGTCGATCTCAAGCCTAAGGCACAGTGGCGGCCTGTCTTTCACCAGGACAAGGAGAAGCTGATCGCGGCCATGGATCGCGAACTTTCGAAGTTTCCCGGCGTCATCTGGAATTATTCACAGCCCATCTCGGACAACATGGAAGAAGCAGTGAGCGGGGTGAAAGGCGAACTCGCGGTAAAGCTTTACGGCAGCGACCTGCGCACGCTGGAGGAATATGCCGATGCGATTCAGACGCAGATGGCAAGCGTGCCCGGGGTGGCGGACCTCGGCATCTTCCGCGTGATTGGCCAGCCGAACCTGAATTTGCAGGTTGACCGCAAGGCGGCGGCACGATGGGGCATCAGCGCCAACGATATTCAGGACGCGATCCAGACGGCGGTGGGCTCGAGCGCGCTGACGCAGGTGCAGCAGGGCGAGGCGCGCTTCGACGTGACCCTGCGGTACCAGCGGCAGTTCCGCGACACGCAGGAGGCGATCGAGAACATCCGGCTGCTGGCGCCGTCGGGCGAGCGCGTCTCACTGGCGCAGCTCACGCGCGTATCTACCGACGACGGCGCCGAAGAGATTTACCGCGAAGGCGGCCAGCGCTACATCGCAATCAAGTACTCGGTGCGCGGGCGCGATCTGGGTTCGACCGTCGAAGAAGCCATCGCGAGGGTTCAGAAGAACGTGCATCTGCCGTCCGGGTACCATCTTGAGTGGGCCGGCGAATATGCGAGCCAGAAGCGCGCCAACCAGCGGATGGCGATCATCGTGCCGATTACGCTGGTGGTGATCTTCATCATTCTTTACACCATGTTCCGTTTGTTCAAGTGGGCCATGGTCATTCTGGTGAGCGTGGGGATGGCGTCGGTGGGCGGGCCGCTGGCGCTGTTTTTGTCTCGCACCAACTTCTCAGTCTCTTCGGCGGTGGGATTTCTGGCGCTGTTCGGCGTATCGGTGCAGGTAGGCGTCATTATGATCGAGTTCATCAATCAGCTGCGGGCGCGGGGCGACACCATCAAGGAGGCGGCTGTGGAGGGGTCGGTACTTCGGCTGCGCCCCATCATGATGACCATGCTGGTGGCGACGCTGGGTTTGCTGCCCGCGGCGCTGTCTCATGCCATCGGCTCCGACTCGCAGCGCCCGTTTGCCATTGTGATTGTGGGCGGGTTGCTGGCCAACCTGATGATCAGCATCTTCCTGCTGCCTACGCTCTATGTGTGGGCGGCGCGCGAAGACGATCTTCTGCCCGCACCGGACGAAGAAGGAGTCTGACAGAGCTGACCGCAGTGAGTCAGTTTGAAAAACCTCTTCTCCGGGGCTGAAGCGTGTGCGTGAGGGCTCGGCGGGAGGTTAAAAGGACTGATCAGGAAGGCCCGCGGCTGAAGCCGGTTCTTTCTTTTGCGCTTCATTCAGCAGCCTGAAGGCTGCTGCTCCCTCCGGACTTCAAGCGCTGAAGCGCATACACTGCAAACCGGCCCACCATAGGATGTTGGCAAATGCTCTAATCAGAATCAGAATTCAAATCAGGATTCAAGCGGCAGGCACCTTGAAAGCGGCGAGATTCGATGTTCTGATTCTGGGGGCGGGCGCGGCGGGGCTGATGGCCGCGATGGAGGCGGGCCGGCGCGGGCTGCGTGTGGCCGTGCTGGAGCGCGCGGAGCGTCCGGGCAAAAAGATCCTGATCTCAGGTGGAGGCAGATGCAACTTCACCAATCTGCATACGCGGCCGGAGAATTTTCTCTCGGCCAATCCGCACTTTGCCAAGAGCGCGCTGGCACGGTACACGCCGGCGAATTTCATCGCGCTGGTGGAGCGGCACGGCATCGCCTGGCACGAGAAGACGCTGGGCCAGCTCTTCTGCGATGGGAGCGCGCAGCAGATTGTAGATCTGTTGATGGGCGAGTGCGCGGCGGCGCAGGTGCGCGTGCTGACGGGGATGGCGGTGAGCGAGGTGCGGCGCGACGAC
>DATJSB010000096.1:0-28211 GCA_035504315.1 Occallatibacter sp. | reverse complement strand
CGGCGCGTTTCCGAAATAATTGCAGTAGCCAGGCGTGCTGGTGGGCGCTTCATACGCGCTGGGGTTGAACCACTGGTGCAACCCGCCTCCGCCCGCGTAGATGGGTTCGCCGGTCAAATTCGGCCGCATCGCGCCGCCGGTTCCGCATAGCGTGGTCGCAACCGACGAGGCAAAGCTCGGGCTGAGCCAGGTTCCGGTTGCGAACTGGTACGTGCCTGAGATCGAAAAGCCCTCGAGGATGTGGGAGGCAACGCCGGCGGTGACCCAGAACTTGTCCGGGCCGAAGGGCAGCTCATAAAGATAGGTGCCGCTGACGGTGTGGCGCACATCGAGCGACGAGTTGCCAAGCTCGCCAAGAATATTCTGCCAGTCCTGCACGCCCACTCCGCCGGCGCTGCCCAATGCGCCGGCATCGTCAATCGAGTGCGAATACTGGTAGTTCGCGCCCACCGCGAAGCCGTGGGTCAGCTGTTTGTTTACCCGCACCGTGCCCGCGTTGAATTTGGAGAATGACTGTGCTTCCTCATACGTGAACTGCAGCGGCTGGCACACACCGTTCAGGCAAACATCGCTGGGATCGGTCGATTGGCTGTTGGGCAGCGGGCGCGGCGCCAGCACCGTACTCTGGTGATTGCTGCGCACGCCGTTGTAGCCGAGGTTCACCACCACGCCCCACGGCAGCCTCTTCTGGATGTCGAGATTCCACGCCATCACATAGGGCAGCGGAAAGTGAGCGTCGAGCGCAATGTTGCCGAGTGTCTGAGCCGCGGGGAATCCATTGGCCAGCGTGAAGGGGCAGGAGGCGGTTTGCGCGCATGCCGACGATGGCGTACCGCCTACCGCTTCCTCGTTGGTTTCTTCAGTGGTGAAGGGCGGCTGGTGGGCCAGCGTGGTGGCAAAGCTGGCGTATTCGCCCACAGTGTAGTTCATGCCGAAGCCCGAGCGCACCACGGTCTGCTTCACTTTGGGGATGCGCCACGCAAGCCCCACGCTGGGCCGGAAGGCCCGGTGATCGGGAAAGACCAGTGAAGCGGGAAGTCCGTTGCTGCCGGCATTGGCCTCGTGCAGCGTGGAAAAGCTATTAGCGGGACTGGTGAGCACTTCTGCAAGGCGACCATACTTCTCGATGTAGGGCGCGTAGTACTCCCAGCGCACGCCGTAGTTGAGCGTGAGCGAGGGCTTCACGCGCCAGTCGTCCATGGCATAGGCGTCCATGGCGTTATCGCGCAGATAGCTCTTGGCCACGGATGAGTTCAGTGAGGTGGACTGCGGATAGCCGAGCAGAAAATCAGCGAGCGAGGAGCCGGTATCTGCGTCGCCCGAGGAGTCTTCAGTGAACAGTCCGGTAAAGGTAAAGCTGCCTGTGGCGTCGGACCCGGCGAGGAAATCGCGATGCACGCGGCGATAATCGACGCCAAAACGCATATTGTGCTTGCCATGAATCCAGCTCAGGACTTCGGACTCGGCGATGGTCTGCGACAATGCGAAACTCGGCTGCTGCTCGCTGAGACCATTGAACTGGTTCATCTGGATGGAAGGTATGCCGTAGTTGAGGGGAATGTCATTTGGAACGGTAACTCCGTATATATCCTGGCCAACATTGTTCGCCGTGTTGGTAAAGAAATTAATTGTCTGCGCGTTGCTCCGGTTCCACGTGGCGTTGAAGATGCTGGTGATCCGGTGATAGCTCACCGTGTATCCGGCCTGCAGCGAATAGGAATCCGTCTGCGACTTGCCGCCCAGCACGGGGATGAAATTCACAATGTCAGATGCGGAATGGCTGTAGTTGTAGTTGAAGTTGATGCTCTGGCGGAGGCCCTGGTTCTGATTCCTGCGGAAGCCGCCAAACCCGCCGCGCCCCATTGGCAGCGAGGCGTTGGGCCCAATGCTGCGGTTATAGCGTAAGCCGGCCTGCGTGGAGTTTGACTGCTCGGTGGTGAGCAGGTGGTAGTTGTAATTCAAAGTACCGGAGGGTGAAAGGTTGGGCTCGGGATAAAGAGCGAGCAAGGTGGCTGCCTGTGACGAGATCGATTGGCCCGGCGACCCTGTCGAAGGGATTGTATTGTTCGTGAACTGCAGGCCGGTAGCGGGATTGTAGATGGCCGGCAATCCGATGGCGCTGAAGTTGCCTGCCTTTTCTTCATCGGTGGGCACGTTGGCGTACTCATCCTCGGGCGTGGATTGGCGCGTGCCTGAGAGGGTAAAAAAGACAACATCTTTTCCGCTGGGCTTGGTGAGGTGCGGGATGTAGGGCTCGCTCATGAAGGTAATTCCGAAGCGGTTCGATCCGTTGGGAGGCTGCACCTGCTGCTGCCCGTCGAGCGAGAAGGGCAGCGCATTAATCGCGCCGTTCGAACCGACCCAGAACACCGCGCCATGAGGTTGCGACGGGTCGAAGCCGCGGAAGTTGCCACGGCCGCCGCCCCGACCACCAAATCCGCCTCCGCCAAAGCCGCCTCTGCCAAATCCACCACCGCCGAAGCCTCCGAAAAGACCTCCTGCGCCGGGCGCCTGTCCGCCATTCTGCTCGCGGTATTGCTGGAACTGCGCGCGCAACTGATCCATATCGACGCCGGCCAACGGGCTCACCTGGCCGGCCTGTCCGCTGATGGCCACCGACTCGTCACCAAAGTCGCTGTTGGCGGCGATAGAGGGCAACTCTGCGCCGCTGACGCCGGTTGCGGAGCCGCCTGTTTCAGTGCCCGCTGAGAGCGTGCTGCTGAGACTCAGATTCTCAGGCGCGTTGCCGGCCAGTTGCCTTATGTCCTGCCGGCTCCCCGGCTGCCCGCTATCCTGGCCATCTGCTCCCGCTTCCTGTTGTTCCTGCGGGACAGCGCGCGAAGCTAGCACGAGGCTGAAATTCACGGTCCGATCATGCCCCGTGGAATTGAGCAGCGCCTCCGCGGATGCCTGCGCGAATGCAGCAAACTCGGTGCGGATCACGTAGCGGCCGTTTTGCGGAATGGTCATCGACCACGTGCCGGTGATGTCGGTGGTGGTGGAATAGCGCTTGCCGGTGAGCGTGTTTTGCGCTGTAACAGTGACGCCGGGCAGCGGAATGTTGCCACTTTTGATAACTCCGTGCAGGCGTCCACCGGTAACCGAATCAGCGTTGGATGGAGCTGGCGCGGATGGAATCGCCGCGGGCGGCGAAGCAGGTGTCGCGTTCTGGCCAACAGCGGCCTGGCCCAGCGACGCAACCCAGAGAGCTGCGATGGCAACTGTCCACACCGCTATCGAGCGCTCGTAGGCCATCCGCTGTCTTCCCCTTTGCTGGCATTGTGTCTCTGCATTCTGACTGACGGCCCAACCCCTGCAAAGGTTTACTGAAGGCTCCGGGCCGTGAAGATTCGGCTGCCAGGACATTTTCCTTTGCGCAAATGACTGGTGAATGGCGATTTTGAGTGATATATCTGGATGCGCTCAAGGAATTCAATGGTGTATTCAATCTTCCTTCGCATGAGGTTCCCCGTGAAAACACTCCGTTCGATTCTCTGCGCCGTACCAATGCTGTTCGTATTGCTCGTTCTTTCCGCGGGCGCACAACAGCCCGTCACCTTTCCCAGCGGCGACGGGACTGGCCAGGGGTTGCTCTACCTGCCGCAGGGGCCAGGACCGCATCCCGCGCTTATCGTAATTCACGAGTGGTGGGGGATGGCCGACTGGATCAAGCAGGAGGCGGCGCACTATGCATCGGAGGGGTACGTGACGCTGGCGGTCGATCTTTATCGCGGCAAGGTGGCGACCGATGCCGAGATGGCTCATGAGCTGATGCGCGGACTGCCTCAGGACCAGGGCGTGCGCGATTTGACCTCAGCGATGACCTATCTGAGCCAGCGTAAGGATGTGGACAAGAGCCGCATCGGCGCAGTGGGCTGGTGCATGGGCGGAGGGTATGCGATTCAGCTCGCGGTTGCGGCGCCCAACCTGAAGGCTGTAGCCGTAAACTACGGAGCGCTGCCCACCGACAAAACCGCGCTGGCCAGCATCCACGCGACAGTACTCGGCAACTTTGGCGGGCAGGATCGCGGCATTACTCCCGACTCGGTTCACGCTTTTGATGCGGCGATGCAGGCGCTTGGCAAACCAGTCGATGCAAAGATCTATCCCGACGCAGGCCACGCTTTCGAGAATCCAACCAATGTCACGGGCTACCGGCCAGCCGATGCGGCCGACGCGCTGGCGAGAATCGACCGCTTCTTTGAAAACACGCTGCATCCATAAGGATTTCATAAAGATCGCATCGTATTTCGAATCAAACAGCTATCGGAAGATAGGTTGAAAATGGGGTATTGGAAATGTTAACTATTGTGCTAATAGTTTTCTGATTGCTACCGCACTAGTAACTTTGGAGCAACCGAAAGGCAAGACGCTTGATGAAAATCGGCACGACGATTCGCACCTACAGATTGCAAAAGGGGCTCTCTCAGGGTGACATCGAAAAGAAAACCGGCTTGCTGCGTTGTTACCTGTCGCGAGTTGAAAACGGCCACACTGTTCCCTCGCTCGACACGCTCTCGAAGATAGCTTCTGCTCTCGATCTGCCGATAGCGCAGTTCTTTGCCGACGACTCGCTGGGCCGGCAATTCAACACGCAGAAACTCTCTGACGAAGAGTTGCGCTTTCTGACGCAGATTCGCCGTTACTCGACCACTTTGAACGAAAGCGACCGCAAGCTGCTGCTGGCGATGGTGAAGAAATTCGCGGCAACCGCGACGCGATAATCCCGGATTCTCCCGCGAGCACGCTTTTGGCCGCCCTGCGGCAGTTAGTAACTTTCCGGCCTTCTGCGTGTCTGCGTTACACGTCGTTTCCCAACCGGAAGATCGGCTCCAGTCCCTTGCCTCCGGCGAGCAGCGTCTGCTCTTCTTCCGCCTTCAGCGGCTTGTAATTCTGCGCCACGTCCATAGCCAGGCGAAAGTACCGCTCATCGCCGGGAGGAATGGCCGCGGTGATCGGATGGCCCAGGGTCCAGCGCAGGCCGAGCGACGCTTCGTCGGGGAATCCGGCGGGCTGGTACCAGCACTTGGGTTCGGGGTGGTTCTGCTTCTCGCCGGCCGGCCAGACGGTCTTGGCCATACTCTTCAGGCAGAGGACGCCCATTTGTTTTTCGCGCGCGCGGTTCAGTATCTGCATCCCGAAGTTGGCCTGGCTGACAAGCAGCCAATTGAGTGGAAACAACACGGTATCGAAATCATAGCGGTCCATGGCGGCGAGCGCCGTCTCAACCGAATGCACTGAAAAGCCGATGTAGCGGATCTTGCCTTCCTTTTTTGCGGCTTCCATTGTCTCTACGGCGCCTTCCGGCCCCAGCACCTTGTCAAGGTCGGTCATCTTGGTCAGAGCGTGAAACTGGTAGAGGTCGAGGTGATCGGTCTGCAGCAGCTTGAGGGAGTTTTCAAGGTCCGCGCGCGAGTCGTCCTTCATGCGGCCGTCGGTCTTACAAGCCAGAAAACAGTTTTTGCGGTAGGGCGCCAGGGCCGGCCCCAGCCGTTCCTGTGCATTGCCGTAGCTGGGCGCGACGTCGAAGTAGTTGATGCCGCGATCGACGGCTTCAGCCACGATATTGGCCGAGGCGCCGGGGTCTTCGTTCATCACCACAATGCCGCCAAAGCCGATGATCGAAAGCTGCTCACCGGTTTTGCCCAGCGTGCGGCGGGCGATGGGCTGGGAGTGCGAAGTTGCGCCTTCGGCGGCGTGAATGCGGCTGGCGGACGCGACCGTTGCAGCAGTGAGAGCGGCTTGTTTCAGGAATTGGCGGCGTTCCATGATCTGCCTCCAGGTGAGAGGAGTTGGGCGGATCGCTTACAGGAACATTCTGGCACGAAATAGCGAGTGCTTCCACTCGACATCCCGCAAGACCCGGGGAAGTGACGTTCAGTTCTGCGGCGGCAATTGCACCAGGAAGAATCCGAACAGCACCAGAATGCCCACGATCATGCCTACGGCAATACGCAGGCGAAGATTGAAAGCGGGCCTGGGCGAGCCCAGGCGCGGAACCATGGGCGCCGCAAACAGCAAGCCGCAGGCGCATCCGCCCACGTGGGCGTAGTTGTCGATGCTGAGGCCCTTGCCCATGACCGCCGTGCCGAGGCTGATTGAAAAGCCAATAAACAAGTTGATAGCAGCGAAGTAGATAACCGAGCGGCGTAGTTTTTTGAGTTCGATGGGCGGGACCGGAAGCCGGTTCGACTTGAGCAAAACGATGAGCGCGCCGGCAATTCCGAAGACCGCGCCCGAAGCCCCCGCTCCGGCGGGAAATACGTTCGCGTCGCTGTAGCGGAGCCAGTTAACGCAGGTGGAAAGCAGATTGCCTGCCGCGCCGGTGAGGACGTAAACCGCCAGTACGCCCCAGGAACCCATGAGCGGCTCGGCCAGGAGGCCGAGATTCCAAAGGCACCACATGTTGGTGGCCAGATGCAGAATTCCGACGTGGATGAACATGGCGGTCACGATGCGCACCCATTGGCCGTCGATGAGCACGTTGCCGGCGCTGTTTGCGCCCCAGTTCATCAACTGGTCGACGGTGGGACTGATGGGGCTGACTCCGCGGGCAACCATGGCGATGAATACGGCGCAGTTGATGGCAACCAGAATGTGCGTGGCAGGAGCTGCCAGCCACATGGGCTTGCGGCGGCGCGGAGCGTCCGGCTGAGGACCACGGGGCTCGCCGGGCACGATTTGGGACGCACTTTCCCCACCGGAGCCGTCATTTTGAGAATCTGACCCGGAGGGAAGGTATTCGGGGGAGTTACTGCCCATAGTCTCACTCTAATGCATTTAGAGCGCACGACGGAGCGGCTTTCGGTCACCACAAGGGTGGTTACCGGGGGCGAGCGGAGTTAGCGGCGTTAGCGGAGCAAGAACCGCCGGCGGCGATGTTCCCTCAGTCCCTTAGTCCCTAGTCCCTAGTCCCTGGTCCCTGGTCCTCGCTTCCCTGCCTTATCCTGAATCTGGATCAAAAAGGAGTCATTGAGTGCAATCTGAACGCGGGAAAAAGCAGATTCGGCGAACGCTTTTGAGTGTCACTGACAAGACTGGGCTGGTGGAGTTGGCAGAGACGCTGGCGAGCTTCGGCGTGGAGCTGATTTCGACCGGCGGCACGGCCAGAGCTCTGCGCGCGGCGGGGCTCAAGGTCAAGGACATCAGCGAGTTAACAGGTTTCCCCGAGATGCTCGACGGCCGCGTGAAGACGCTGCATCCGCGGGTGCACGGGGGCCTGCTTTACGTCCGTGGCAACCAGGAGCACGAGGCGGCGGTGGCCGAGCACGGCATAGAGCCTATCGACATGGTGGTGGTGAATCTGTACGCATTTGAAAAGACCGCAGCCACGCCCCTGGTGACCTTCGGCCACCTGATAGAAAACATCGATATCGGCGGCCCGTCGATGGTGCGCTCTGCAGCCAAGAATTTTGAAGATGTGGCGATTGTTACCCGCGTGGCCGACTACCCGGCGCTGGTGGAAGAGCTGAAAGCGAACGGCGGCGCGCTGACCCGCGAGACGCGCTGGAAGCTGGCGAAACAGGCCTTTGCGACTACGGCGGCATATGACAGCGCAATTGCCGGCACGCTGGAGCAGCTTGAGCCTGCGCCCGACCCCGAGGAAGCGGCGGCGATCGACCCCCAGGCCTTCCCTGAAACCCTGCGAATCACGATGCCGCGTGCGCAGTCGCTGCGCTACGGCGAGAATCCGCACCAGCGGGCGGCTCTTTATAGCGATGGCACCGGTCTCGGTGTCGCCGGCGCGACGCAGTTGCAGGGCAAGGAGCTCAGCTTCAATAACCTGGTCGATCTCGATGCGTGCTGGGAGTTGGCGCAGGAGTTTGAGCAGCCGGCAGTCATCATCGTCAAGCACACCAACCCTTGCGGCGCGGCGACGGGCGCAAACATTCTTGAAGCTTACAAGAAGGCTCTCGAAGCCGATCCGGTTTCGGCGTTCGGTAGCGTGGTCGGCATCAATCGCGAGGTGGACGGAGCCGCGGCCGATGAGATTGCGAAGCTGTTTGTTGAGGCGATCGCCGCGCCGGCGTTTAGTGCCGAGGCGCGCGAGCGGTTTGCGGCGAAAAAGAATTTGCGGCTGGTGGAAGTTAAGCCCGCGCCGCCCAAGCCGGTGGTGAAAAATGTGTCGGGCGGCCTGCTCCTGCAGGATGCCGATACCGGACGCGTTACCGAAGACGAGCTCGACGTGGTAACGTGGCGCCCGCCCACCGCCGAAGAGTTGCGCAACCTGCTCTTTGCCTGGCGCGTGTGCAAGCACGTGAAATCGAATGCCATTGTTTACGCACGCGACGGACAGACGCTGGGCGTGGGCGCGGGACAGATGAGCCGCGTGGACGCAGCAAAGTTCGGCGCGCAGAAGGCATTGCTGCCGCTCGAAGGCTGTGTGGCGGCGTCCGACGCGTTCTTCCCGTTCCCCGATGGGCTTGAAGCGGTGGCCGCAGCCGGCGCGACGGCGGTGATCCAGCCGGGCGGCTCGGTGAAGGACCAGGACGTGATTGCGGCAGCGGACAAACTAGGAATGGCCATGGTATTCACGGGGATTCGGCACTTCAAGCACTGATGGATGACGAAATAAAGCGATTCGGCAGGAGTTGACGCGGTCTGCCGGAATAGTTTGCGGTTCGGTTTGATTGAATTTCCAGCTCCGGGCCGCGCACGAGCAACAAATGGCGCGTAAAATCGTCTTTAACAGCAGGCGGCTCAGGGATTGTTGGCCGCCTGCGCAGGTTTTTGGCTCCGTGGGAGATTTTTGTGCATCCTACATGGAGCAGGAAACGGCGCGGAATCCCCTGAATGATGACACTTAGACTGCATATCACGCCCCTACGGCTTGCCGCCGCCACCGCCCTTGCCGTGCTGCCTCTAGCGCTCGCACTTGCCCAGAACGCTCCTGCAACCTCAGCGCCGGCGGGGCAGGGGAAACAGCAGCCGGCCCAGGTGGCGATGGCCGACGCCAGGCCCGCGGCGCCCTCCGCGACCACGGCGCCTCAGCCGAACCGCGCCCAGGCTTACTTTCACGTTGCGCTGGCGGCTACCTACGAAGACGATGCTCTCTCCGATGGGCGGCCCGAAGACATCACGCGCGCCATTGAAGAGTACAAGCTGGCGCTTGACGCCGATCCCGATTCGCCGGAGTTGATGAATGCTTTGGCGGACCTGTATTTCCGCACCCCGGGCCACGAGCACGATGCCGAGGTTACCGAGCGCACGCTGCTCAAGACACACCCCGACGACATTAACGCGCACAAGATGCTGGGCCGCATTTACCTGCGCCAGCTTGGCGAAAACGAGAGCGGCGTTTCTTCCTCGTCGCCGTCGGGCAACGTGCTCGATCAGGCGATTGCAGAGTTCGAGAAGATTATTTCGCTGCAGCCGCGCAGCGTTGAAGACCGCATGGTGCTGGGTCAGCTCTACACCGTCAAGCACGATCAGCAGAAGGCTGAAGAGCAGTTCAAGATTGCGCGGTCGATCGAGCCGGATTCAGAAGACGTGGTGCTGAACCTGGCGCGGCTCTATGCCGAGAGCGGCGATATTCAGCACGCTATTACCGTGCTCGAGTCGGTTCCGGTGAACGACCGCACGCCCAAGATTGAGTTCACACTGGGCGCGGCCTACGCGCAGTTGAAAAAGCCCAAGGACGCAATCGCCGCGTATCAGCGCGCCGAAGACATGGAACCAAGCGATTTGCGCACTATCGACGCATTGGCAGAGGCGCTTTTTAATGACGAGCAATACGATGAGGCGCTGAAACAGTACCAGCAGCTTGCCGAGGCCGACCCTGAAAACACCGAGGCCCTGGTGCACATCTCCGAGATTCAGCGCCACGAGGGTAAGTACGAAGATGCGCTGGCCACCATACAAAAGGCGCTGAAGATCGACTCCACAAACCTTGAAGCGGGCTACAACGAGGGCCTGCTTTACGACGTGCTTGGCCGCTTTGGAGACGCCGAGCAGGCTTACGTGAGCATGCTCGACCAATCGTCAATCTCACACGCCAACGGCGCCTATACCGATGAAGAAAAGAACAACCGGAGCATCTTCCTGGAGCGGCTGGCCGGCGTTTATCTCGAAGACAACAAGATTGACCAGGCCTTGTCTACCTATCAGAAGATGATCGACCTGGGCGGTGACAGCGCAGTGCGAGGCTACCAGGGCCAGGTGGATGCATATCGCGCGGCACACAATATCGACAAGGCCGTTGAGGTTTCGGAGAAGGCGGTTGCCGCCAACCCCAAGAACCACGACATGAAACTGATGCTGGCCCAGGAACTGGCCGACCAGGGCAAGGTGGACGACGCGATCAAGATGGCGAATGGATTGCTTAGCAACTCGGCTGACGATCGCACCGTTTATTTCGCCATCGGCCAGATCGACATACGCGCGCGCCGCTGGAAGGACGCGGAAGAGGCATTCAGCAAGGCTGAACCGCTGTGCACCAAGAAGGAAGATCGCACCTATCTGCTCTTCCTGCGCGGCGAACTGGCCGACCGCCAGAAGAAGATGGACCAGGCCGAGGGGTTCTTCCGCCAGGCGCTGGAGCTGGATCCCAGCAACGCGATGACCCTCAACTACCTGGGCTACATGATGGCCGATAAGGGAGTGCGCCTGCCCGAGGCGCTCACGCTGGTCAAAAAAGCCGTGGACATTGAGCCGATCAACGGTGCATATCTTGACTCACTGGGATGGGTTTACTTCAAGCTGGGCGACTATGAACGGGCCGAGGACAATCTGCGCCAGGCCGTCGCGCGCGACCAGACCGATCCCACCGTGCACATGCACCTGGGCGATTTGTATGAGAAGACCGGACGCATCCGGCTGGCTGCGGCGCAATGGCAGGTCTCTTTGGATGCTTTTGCCAAATCGCTGCCTGCCGATTACGAGGCGAGCGACGTAACCAGGGTGCAAAAGAAGCTTGAAAGTGCGCGGGTCCGCCTGGCCAAGGAAGATCACGCGATGGAGCCGCAGGTCAAGCCGGAGTAGACGAAACGTCAGCGCGCGGCGGCCAACCTGCCTGGGATTGGCCGCCGTTTGTGCTTTGGGCGAGGCGCCGACTCGCGCCCCGACTCTTTACAACCCTCCTACTTGGCGTGCGCCGCGGCTGCTGACAGATAAAGATCCACATTGCTCTTGTCCACCAGCGATGTACCGGTGTCGATGAACGCCGGGTACGGCGCGAACGCGTCTGAACTCCAGTCCTTCGAGAGCTGCGCAGGCGGATAGTGGAAGACCTCGTCCAGGGCCTTGAGTCCCACATATCCCATGGTGAACGGCTTCTGCACGATCGTTGCGTCAATCTCGCCATCCTTGATCGCGTTCAGCGTATCGGGATTCACGTCCCAGGCAATTACCGTCCGGCTGGTGTCGTGGTTGCGTTTGATCACTTCGGCTACCGCTTCGCCCGAAGCCGATTCCAAGCAGACAAACGCGTCGATCTTCTTGGCTCCCGTCAGCGCGATCAACTGCTGCGTCCTGTCGAATGCGATCCCGGTATCGCCCTTGACATCGATCACTTCAACAATGTTGATTCCGGGCTTGGCGGCAAACGCATCCTTGAAACCCTTCAGCCGCTCCTCGGTGTTGGGCTGGCCGGCGATGGTAAAGAAGACCACATTGCCCTTACCGCCGAGTTTGTCGACCAACCGGCGGCCGCCCAACCGGCCCGCATCGAGGTTGTTGGTCCCGATAAAGTAGAGCCTGTGGCTGCCGGCGGCGTCAGAATCGATAGTAATGACGGGAATGCCTGCATCCACTGCCGCATTGATCCCCGGCGTAAGTACCCCAGCGTCAGCGACCGAAATGAGAATGCCGGCAGGCTTGACGGCAATCGCTTTCTGTAGTTCTGCCATCTCCGCTTGCGGGTCGTAATTGTCGGGTCCCACGGCCCTGGCAGTCACGCCGTATTCCGCGGCCGCCTTTTTGAATCCGGCGACGGCTGTAGTCCAATAGTTGGTCGACATGTTAGAGGCGACCAGGTAAAACACTTCCTTGAGTGAGTGTCTTGATCCGCAACCCGGGATCAAAACCAGCGCCAAGGCTGCCATGGATAACGCCATACTCTTCATGAATTTCATTGTTCCCTCCCATTCATGCGAGAATTCGTCGCTGCGACCTGTATGGACCGCTGCGCGCGTGCATCGGCCTGTACAAAAATTCGGCAGGATGGTACTCCCCTGCGCATGGCCTTGTCCATACTGGTGCACACCGAGCCGATTATAGTGGTCACCGCCAGTGGTGGCCCGTAGCCACCTGCATTCCCATATCCCGATCGCGCTCCGCCGTCCCCTTTTGCGGTATAACCAGACGAGAACCGCGAACCTTGCGTTCGCGTGGCGAACAAGAGATCCGATGGCGCATGAAACCGAATCGATGGTTCCGCTGCCGCCCGGCATCGCCGTTTGCGGCGATGAGGGCACTGAGCTGACGCGGCGGACCTTTGCACAGCCGCCGCATGCCTATCGCTCGCCCTTCTGGCGTGATGCGGCGCGGATCCTGCACGCTCGCGCTTTTCGGCGACTGGCCGGCAAGACGCAGGTTTTCACGCGGCTGGCGGGCGATCCCGAAGGAATCTTTCTGAGCGATCACTTCCGCAGCCGTTTGACGCACACGCTCGAAGTGGCGCAGATTTCGCGCACCATAGCCCGGGCTTTGGGCCTGAACGCGGAGCTGGCCGAGGCGCTCGCGCTGGTGCACGATATTGGACATCCACCCTATGGGCACGCGGGCGAAAAGGCTCTCGACACAGCTCTGAAAGCTCATGGGCTCAGCTTCGACCACAACCTGCACGCTTTGCGCATCGTCACCTGGTTCGAGGAGCGGTACCCCGGCTTCCGCGGGCTCAATTTGACGCTGGCCGTGCGGGAAGGCATCATCAAGCACTCGCGCGATTATTCTTCGGCCGAGCATCCCGAATTGAGCGAGTACTTCGTTGACCAGTTTCCACCGCTCGAGGCGCAGATCATCGATCTGGCCGATGAGATCGCGTACCTGACGGCGGACCTCGACGACGGGCTGGATTCGGAGATTCTGGCGCTGGATGATGTGCGCGAAGCGGTGCCGCTTTTCCGAGGCTTCCACGATGTCGCACTCGAACGCTACCCCAACGCCGCGCCGCGCCCGGCCGTTTACGACGCGCTGCGCAGGCTGCTGAACGCGTTTGTAACGGATCTGTTGGACGAGGTGCGAGCGCGGGTGACGCGGCTGGGCGCAACCACGCTCGGCGAGATTCGCCGCGCCCCGGCGAGACTGGCAAATCTGAGCGCTGAGATGGAACAGGCGCGCGCGAAGGCCAAGAGCTTTCTGTATGAGAATTTCTACAACTCGCCCAGCCAGGCCGAGGCGCATGCGCACGCAGCAGGGGTGGTGGGGGGACTGTTTGCCAGGCTGATGACCGAACCCGGGCTGATGCCGGCCGACCACCAGGCGCAGATCGCCACTGAAGGCCTGGCACGCACGGTAACCGACTATATTGCCGGCATGACCGACAGCTACATCGAGCAGATGTGGGAACGGTGCAGGCGATAAAACAGATCGCCTATCTTCGAGGTATGCCTCTGCGCTGTCAGCATTCAGTCTTCGTAGGGAAGATCGTCGGGTTGAACTCCAATGTAGTCAGGTTCCGGATCAACGGAAAAGCGGACAGCTTCAATCTCGTCCAAATCCTGAATCAGGGCTTTGCAAAGACGATGCATTCCATCCATAACCCGCCCGTCGCTGGAGAGTATCACTGGATAGGAGAGATCGGAATCGATAATCAGGCGCCCGTGTTCGGCAATCTCGCGGCAAGTCAACGGCCTGTTGCCGTCATTACCCCAATAGGGTTCGTCCAACTCGCGGATCGCCGACAAGGCCACCCGCTCATGCATAAGCGAAGACGACAACTTTACCAGGCGCTTGATATTCCATGCGCAAAGTCCTTGCGGAGACATTCGAAAATGGTATTGTGCGCGCATTCAGCACCGGTCCTACTGCACCAGCCCTTGAGGCCTTAGCCGGCGCAGATCGAGGGCGCAGGCTACGGCGTTTTGCGCGTTCAGGCGCAGATTGTCGGTCGCAGCCCAGAGCCACAGTCGCGACACAGCAGTTCCCCGCGCCGGAATCTCGGGACGCATCCGCACCAGCACATCGTTCTGGCCGGTGGCCGCAAGATTCGAGGGCGAATCAGTATCTTCCAGCACCAGGTCGACGCGTTCGCCGCCCAGTGCCTCTTCAAGCACGGGAACTTCGACGGACCTGTCCAGGTCGACAAAGAGTGAGAAAGTGTGACCGTGGAAGACCGGCGCATGCACCACCTGGATGGCGAGCGACGGCCAGCGGCCCTGTGACAGCGCCTGGTAATGGCGGCGGATGCGCGCCTCTGCGGCGCTCAAATTCACCTTCGCGCTCTCACCCATGCCGCCGAGCAGATTGTAGGCAGCCTGCGCGTCGTAAACTTCGCGGGGCAGCGTCTGGAAGCTGAGCAGGTTGATGGTCTGCTGGTGAAGCTCGTCCATGGCGGCGCGGCCGAACTCGCTGGCCGGCTCAAGAACTGTAACCGCAGCTCCGCGCACTGGCGCGGCCTGTTGCAGGCGCTCCATCAGGATGCCGAGCGCAACCGCGGCCGGATGAGCTGGCACGACGGCGGGAGTGAAAAGATCGGCCGACGAGGTATCGGCCCCGAGCCAGGGGGCGCGCACCAGCACCCCGGTTTCCTGGTCAAGCACACCGGAGAGATCGAGGACTGTCGAACCAGCCCGCAATGCCTGGCGCCAGTGCAGGCGGGTCAGGTTCTCAGAGCCGCAAAAGAACGTGAAATCGGCACGGTCGAAGGCATCGGAAGTGAGGGTCTGGATGAATGTCACCTCATCACCCACCTGATCGATTTGCCCCTGCGCCTCTTCTTCGTCGAGCAGGGCAATGTTGGCAGCGGCCAATGGAGAATCGTTGAGCGCGTCTTTCAATTCGCGGCCAATCAGCGTTGAGGCTCCGACGATGGCGATCTTGTACACGAGAGTCCTTTGAAAAACAACGGTGCAAGCGGAGTTAACGGAGTTGGTGGTCCAACTAGTCGGTAAATCTCGGTCCCAGCGGTTCCGGTTCGCGCGCGGCGTCCGTGGCGGGTTCCGGTCTTGGTCGTCGACGGCGCCGCGACCATCCATACGCTGCGCGAGCCCAGATGCCCGAGAACATGTACGCCAGGGCCGCAAAGAATAGAACGACATTTGAAAAACGGAGCGTGATGTATACGATCACGGCCAGCAATAGAAGAAGCCGGGAGGGATGACTCCGCGCAAGGTTGATCTCCTTGGCCGACCAGAAGCGCCAGGTGCTGACCATCAGGAATCCCACCAGGCCCACCAGGATGAGCCAGGGAATCGCCACCCACCATGCTTCAACCGGATACGCGTTGAAGAAATGGACGGTGGCCGCGAGCATGCCCGCCGCGGCTGGAATGGGCATGCCGACAAAGTATTTGCGGTCAGGCCGTCCGGGGTTGCGCGGCTGTGCGTCGTGGCTGATGTTGAACCGCGCCAGACGCGACGCGCCGCAAAGCAAAAACAGGAAACAGATAAAGACGCCTGCCTGCAGCAGGTGCCCGTGCAATGTGGGATTGAGCGTGTCGGGCAGAAAATGGAATCCCCACACGAAGGCCAGCAGGCTCGGGGCTACCCCGAAGGTGATGATGTCGGCCATCGAGTCAAGCTCTTTGCCGAAATCGGTTGCGGTGTTGGTCATGCGCGCGATGCGGCCATCGAGGGCATCGAAGGGAATGGCGAAGAGGATGGCGATAGCGGCCCAATCAAGATGCGTCTGCGCATCGCGGGTGAGTGCGTCGAGGGTCTGGGTGATGGAAAAGTAGCCGGCGCCAATGTTTCCGGCCGTGAATATCGATGGCAAAAGATACATGCCGCGGCGGAGCCGTGCTTTGGCTCTCGCGCGCGACTGTTGCGTGTCGTGGTGGTTCACGCGCCCTCGCTCTCTGCCACATCAGGATAGACGCTGGCCGAGGCGGCCCGGCCGGATCTTCGCGCCGGCACAGCCATGGTGGCCTCCAGCATCTCGGCCAGCACCGTTGCGCCGCCTTTCACGTTATCGCCCACCTTCACCCTTAGAACAGCATCCGCGGGAACGATGACATCGACTCTTGAGCCGAATTTGATCAGCCCGACTCGCTGCCCTCGCTCCACTTTGTCGCCCACCTTGAAGCTGAACACAATGCGCCGCGCCAGCAGTCCGGCTATTTGCTTGAAGACGACCTCGATGCCCTCGTCCTTGCCCTGGCCTTTCACCGTGACCACGTTTTGTTCGTTGCGCTCGGCCGAGTCGGGGTTCATCGCGTTCAGATACTTGCCCTTCTGGTAGAGGACCCGGCTGAGGACGCCGCTGATGGGCGCCCGGTTTACATGTACGTTGAATACGCTCAGGAAGATACTGATGCGCTGGCGATCGCCCTCGGGGGTCTCGATAAGGACTGTCTCGGTGACTTTGCCGTCGCCCGGCGAGACGATCTGGCCGATGCCGGCGGGGATTTTGCGCCCGGGATCGCGGAAAAACTGAAGAAAGAAAGCGGCGAGGAGAATGGGAGGCAGGCACCAGGCCCAGTTTCCGGTAAGCCAGACCAGGATTGCCGCCACCGCTAAGAGGCTCAATCCGTATATGTAACCATCACGAACCATCGTCCCAACGATTATACGGTGAACCAGGATTTGGCTGGTTGCAAGGCCGGGCTGCAACGAGACTGGAGAGCAAGGCGAGACTGGAGAGCAAGCATTGACTGGGAGCGGCCGCAGAGGAGCGGCATCGCGAGGCGCAGATACTGACACGCAGCCTCAGGGTCGCACGCGGGGCCCATTTGCCGAGCCGGGAGGCTCGCGCAACCCGATCTAGGCTATGGCCAGGGACCTGCGCTCAAGCGCAAAGATCAGGTCCTTGGCATGCAGCTTGAGCTTCTTCAAGCGAACTTCCTCAAGCTGTTCGTCGGCACTGAGATAGGGCTTTTGAAGCAATTCATCCAACCGCTGAGCGTAGCGACGATGTTCGGCGTGCAGGCGATCAATTTCTTCGCTCAGCGTGGCGTCCTTTATCTCGTCCATCAAGCACCTCCGTAGGCGGTCCCGGTTTTGCTGCCAACCGGTGCTCCCGTTATTTGCAGAACATTCACATATAGCTCCGTCGCGGGTATTTCCGCAAGTGGGAATTGAACAGAAAGTAATGGAGGCTTGTGCAAAATCGGGGGAGCGCAGCAGGAAGGGTGATAAGAATCACATGCTTGCGCGAAAATTCAACGGCGCAAGATAAGTTTTGTGAAACAAGAGCCCCTGAGGAGCGTTCAGCCGAGGTGTAGCGTCATCAGGGCCGCGTCTTCAACCGGGCGGGAATAGTAGCGTGGACGGCGGCCGGTTTCGCTGAATCCAAACGAGTTGTAGAGGCCGATGGCGGCACGGTTTGAGGCGCGGACCTCGAGGTGGACAGTCTCGATGCCCGCTTCGCGAAGCTCCGCGGCCAGTTTGGTGAGGAGCCGGCGGCCAATGCCGCGGCGCTGAACCTCGCGAGCGACGGCGACATTCTCGAGCTCGGCTTCGGGAGGAACGAGGCTGGCGACGGTGAAGCCGAGCACGTCCTCTGAGCCGGCATCAACGGCAACCAGCGCGATGCGGTTCGTCCGAAACTCGCCGGAGAGCATTTGGACGAACGTCTGCTGAGGCCAGTGCGGAGCGTCTTCGAGCGACTCGACGAGACCGATGACGGCTTGCAGGTCCGACTCGGCCAGGTTTCGAATTTCGACAGCGGCGGGATCGGATCTCATGGCTTGTGCGGCCTTGGTAGGGCGGGCACCGTCATGTTGGCCGGGCCAAAGATCTCGGCATCGGAGCGGCGCAGGTAGTGGCCGTCGAGCAGCGCCAGGTCCTGCGCTGCTCCGGCCACCAGCAGAGCCTCTCCCAGGCGCATCGCATCTGCAGCGAGCGGCGCCGTAACCCGCACCTGCTGCGTCTGCGGCCAGGCCGCGGCAAGCATGGCGGATGCGCCATGGTCGCAGACGGCAATGCGAACCGGCGCAGGTTGAATTGACGCCAGTTCCTCCGGTCCCGCGAGCAGCTCTTCCTCATCGCGGCCGGCGCGCTCAATGCGTAGATAGATTTCTCCGCGATGGGCATCCAGTGCCGAAGATGGCACCTGTGCCTGGCGCGAAAGCACCTTGAGCCGCGAAACGGCGACGACCGGAATTCGATCGGATTCGGCGAGGCCCTTCACGGCACTCAGGCCCACCCGCACCCCGGTAAAGCTGCCCGGCCCGTTCACGGCGATAATGCCGCCCAGATCGCTAACTGAAGCACCGGCGTTGTTGAGCAGACCGGCGACGGCGGCAACCAGCGTAGCCGAGTAGCTGCGCCCTTCAAGATGCGTCTCGCCGAGGATCTCGAGGTCGCGGCCGGCAAGCCTTCCCAAAGCGACGGAACCCGAGGGCCCGCAAGTGTCGACGGCGAGAAGAAGTCTGCCGTGCATCGATGCGTTTTCAGGATCGGCGGGAGTCACTCAATCATGATGCCATGCGACGGAGGGACTGAGAGAACAAGGGAAACAGTGAAACGGTGAAAGAGTGAAAGAGGGGTCGAAGCGACGGCCCGGCGATGCCCCTGAGGATCGGAAGACGCTCAGGACAAACGGTCTGTAGACTAGCGCTACAAAGCAACACTTACACCGCCGCCAGCGCCTGCTCCAGATCGGCAATCAAATCTTCCTTGTCTTCGATGCCGACGGAGAGCCGGATGCGGCCCTCGTTGATGCCCATCCTGCGGCGCACCTCTTCGCTTACCGAGCCGTGTGTAGTGGTCGCTGAATGCGAGGCCAGCGACTCGACGCCGCCCAGCGACTCGGCATTGAGGAAGATTTTGATGGCAGCGAGAAATCGCGCCGCTTCTTCGCGCGAATTCAGCTCGAAGCTCATCATGGAGCCGAAGCCCTTCTGCTGCTTGAGCGCGAGTTCGTACTGCGGATGGTTCTTGAGTCCCGGATAGGCGAGTTTCTGCACCCTGGGATGCGTGGAGAGAAATTCGGCGACTGCGAGGCCGTTCTCCTCATGCTGCTTGATGCGCAAAGGCAGCGTCTTGATGCCGCGCAGCACCAGGAAGCACTCGAATGGCGACATTACTCCGCCGGCGGCCTTCTGGATGAGCAGAAACTTCTCCTTGTGCTCGGGCTTGGAGCCGATGATGGCGCCGCCCAGGCCGTCGGAGTGGCCGTTCAGGTACTTGGTCGTCGAGTGCATCACGATGTCCGCGCCCAGCGCGAGCGGGCTCTGCAGCACCGGCGACATGAACGTGTTGTCGACGCTCACTTCGGCGCCGTGTGCGTGCGCGATCCTGGCCACGCCGGCGATGTCGGTGAGCACCATGAGGGGATTCGACGGCGTCTCGATGTGCACCAGTTTCGTATTCGGCTTCATCGCCTTCTCGACGGCGCAGAGGTCGCTGGTGTCGACGTACTCAATCTCGATGCCGTAGCCTGAGACGATCTGGTCGAAGAGGCGGACGGTTCCGGCGTAAACGTCCAGCGAGCAGACGACGTGGTCGCCGGCGCGCAGCATGGCTACAAGCGCCGAGATGGCGGCCATGCCGGTAGTGAACATGTGTCCGCTGGTGCCGCCTTCGAGCGCAGCGACTGCGGTCTCGAGCCGGTCGCGCGTGGGGTTGCCGGCGCGCGAGTAGTCCCAGCCGCGGTCGGTGCCGATGCCGGTGAGCTCAAAGGTTGAAGAGAGGTACACGGGCACATTCACCGCGCCCGTCAGCGGGTCGGGGTGCTGCCCTGCATGAACGGCAAGGGTCGAGTATTTGTAGTCGGCCATTATTGCAGCTTTTAGCTCCTAGCTTCTAGCTACTAGCTTATCGTGTGGGAGCGGGAGCATTGGAACGTCCGGCGGCGAACGGTATTGAGCGACATGCGGGTCGGGATAAATGGGCTGCGAATTGCAGAATACTCGATCGCAAAGATCGCTCAGGTCGACCGCTTACCGCGCAACTTGGCCGAAGAAGACCTGCTTGATGTGAAACAGGCGTTCGTGCAGCTTGTCGGCTTCTTCGTTCATTCCCAGCTCGCGCGCCAGGCCGATTGCGTCGTAGTAATATTCCTTGGCATCGCGGTAGCAGTCATTGATGTCGTGCTGCTCGTAGACGTCGTACATCTTGTCGTAGGCCTTCTCAGCCAGCTCTACCGGCCGCTCGATCGTTGCCAGTTTTTCTTGGCGTTCGGCTTCTTCCATCACGGCGTCGATTGCCTCGTAGCTTGTGCCGTCTGCTTTTGCTTGGGCGCGACCGGGAAGTAGCCGGTGCGGGTGCGGACGGTGAGCTTGCCCATGCCGGGCGCTGCTGCGGTGACCTCGATGCGGCGAAAGCCGGGAATTGATGTCGGTTTCGTGGAGTGGTAGCCAAGCGTGTACTGACTGCGGATGTCGCGGGCCACTTCGGCGGCTATCTGGTCCACCTCCTCGATCGATTTGGGGAAGAACGCCATGCCTCCGGTCTCGCCCGAAAGCAACTCGAGCGAGCGCCGCGCGTGCCGTTGTTCGGCGCGCGTCATCTCGTCGCCAAAGAGCAGGCCGATGGTATAAATCACCGGGCCCGAGAGCTCCTGCACGCGATGGATGGTCTGCTCCAGGTTCAGCGTCGAGGCGTTGTCGTCGCCGTCGGTAATGAGCACCAGCACCTGCTTGGGCCGCTGGGCTTCTTCAACCAGGTGATCGGCCGAGGCCACCACCGCGTCGTAAAGAGCCGTTCCGCCCTTCGAGTCGATGTGTGACAGGCCGTCGCGCAGCTTGTTGATGTCGCTGGTAAAGTCGCAGTCGATGAAGGCCTCGTCAGAGAAGTTCACCACAAAGGCCTGGTCGTTGGGGTTCGAGGCCTGGATCAGGTCGAGCGCGCTCTTGTTCACCGAAGGCCGCTTGCGGTACATCGAGCCAGAGTTGTCGATCACCAGGCCAATGGAAACGGGAAGATCGGTGTGCTGAAAGCTGAGCAGTGTCTGTTTGACTCCGTCTTCAAAGACCTGGAAATCATCCTTGGTGAGGGTTTGAACTATCCGCGACCCGTTGAGCACGGTGGCGTTCAGCACCACCTCTTCCACATCGGTGTGCAGCACGTAGCCCGGGCCCTGCTTGCCCAGGGGGCCGGTGGGCGTGGCAACGGTGCCCTCGGGCGCGCGCACCGGGTCCCGGTCAGTAGTGAGGGGGGCCGTTTGAGCCGGAGCGGCCTGGGCCGTTGGCGCCGACGCCCGGCCTGCGTTGTTGTCCTGTTGCGCGGGCAACGCAAGCGTGAATACGGCCAACAGAACTGTCAGAGTCGCATTATTGCAAAGGCGCATAGTAACCGGAGCGAGCATAGACCGATAGTGGAGGCAATCCCTGAGGCGGATTGACCTTCACCTTCACTTTACGCCACTTGCCGTCGTGGGTCAGATCCTTGGGTTTGTAGCCGATTACGTACTGGTTGCGCAGTTCATTTGAAATCTTCTCGGCGATGTCGCTCATTTCATCCACGTCGTCGACGCGGAAGAGCCGCCCTCCAGTTGAATCGCTCAGGTCTTCAAGAAGTTGCGGCCCGGTCCGTTCCTCGGGAGTAGGAGCATAGGCGTCAAAGATGCCGATTGAGTAGATTTCGACATCTGACTCGCGAACTTCGGCCCGCACCTCGCCCTCAGTATATCGGGAGCGGTTGTCGCCCCCGTCCGACACCACCAGCAAGGCCTTGCGCTCATGGTGGGCGTCCTTCATCTTTTCCACGCCGTAATAGATGGCGTCGAGCAGCGCCGTGCGGTGGCCGGCGCGCACCAACGCCAGGCGGGCCTGGATCTCATCGACCGAGCTGGTAAAGTCCTCAATCAGCTCAGGCCGGTCGTTGAATCCGATCACGAAGAACTCATCCTGGGGATTGGCCGTCTTGATGAACTGCAGAATTGCGTCCTTGGCGCGAACCAGCTTGGAGGTCATCGAGCCGGAAAGGTCGAAGATGATGCCGATGGTCACCGGAGCATCCTCGCAGGCGAAGCTCTCGATCTTCTGCTCGCTGCTGTTTTCGTAGACCTGAAAATCCTCTTTTTCGAGGCCGGTGACCAGCCGGTTCATGGGATCGGTGATGGTGACCGGGACCAGCACCATGTTCACATCCATGCGGATGAACGAACCGGGATGAATCTTGAGGGATTTGATGCCCTCTTCAGGCGGGGCCTCGGCCCCGGCCGGCTCGGTTCCCGGCGTCGCCGTCGAACCGGGCGGCTGGACGTGGACCTTGTTCAGCTGGTCGTCCTGCGCGGGGGCGCGGCCCAGAAAAATCAACGCAATAAACGCGAAAATCCATACCTGGCGGCGGAACATACTTTGATGACCACCCCCAAATTGCTGTCCACTAAACTGGGGAAGGTTCTCCATGCGACTGCATCCTGGGGTTGGAGGCGATAGTAGCATGTTTTGCGCTCCTCTGGCGCATTCAAAATGGGAACGTCGATTATGGTGTGACGTTAGCTGCGCGATCTGGGTAGCAGCGATTGCTGGGATACAATCGAAGCTGAGCGGCCAGGCAGCGACTCCTGACTCTATAAACAGATGCCTGAGCCCAGAACTCCAACGGTTTCAACGCGGGAGCACGACCTTCCTCATGGCTCGCATTTATCCTTTTCGCGCCTTGCGCTACAATCCCTCCGCTGTTCGGCTGGATGACGTAGTCACCCAGCCGTACGACAAAATCTCCCCTGCCATGCAGCAGGGTTACTACCAACGCAGTCCCTTCAACCTGGTGCGCATCATTCTGGGCCTGCCTGAACTGTTCGATGCCGAGCGGGGCGAGAGCGTATACACGCGTGCGGCGCGCGACTTCAAAGCCTGGCGCGAGCAGGGCGTTCTGAGTCAGGAGAAGGAACCTTGCGTTTTTGCCTACTCGCAACACTTTACCTTACCGGGTTCCAGCGAAGTGAAGGAGCGGCGAGGCTTTATTGCGCTGGGCAAGCTGCACGACTACGCCGAGGGCGTGGTCTTTCGCCACGAGCAAACCCTTTCTAAGCCCAAAAGCGACCGGCTGAATCTGCTCAAGGCCACTCGCGCCCACTTCGGGCAGATCTTCATGCTCTACAGCGATCCCGGCGGCACAGTTGAGGGAATCTTGTACGATGGCGCGGGCGTGGCCGACGCCGAGGTAACCGACGAATATGGCGTGCTGCACCGGATTTGGCGGATCAGCGACCCGGCGGCCATCAACCTGCTGGCCACCGCCATGGCCGACAAGAAGCTGATCATCGCCGACGGCCACCACCGCTATGAGACGGCCCTGAATTACTCAAAAGAAC
The DNA here is from genome assembly GCA_035504315.1 of Occallatibacter sp. Taxonomy (GTDB): domain Bacteria; phylum Acidobacteriota; class Terriglobia; order Terriglobales; family Acidobacteriaceae; genus Telmatobacter. The sequence goes on along the minus strand of DATJSB010000096.1, from coordinate 4,907 downwards.
GCAAGGGGGAGCATGGGAGCTCAAGCACGCCCAAGTCCGAGTACACGGCCAACCATTTGCCCCAGCCGCCCTATCCCGAAGCTGCGGTGATGATGACTTTTGTGAATATGGACTCGGAGGGGCTGGTAATTCTGCCCACGCACCGCGTGGTGCACAGCCTGGCGGAATTCGATCCGGCTGAGTTTATGGCGACGACGAGCGAGTTTTTCACGGTTGAGCCGCTCCCGGAGGGCGAAGCTTCGAGCCTGATCGAGACGCTGAAAGCGCAGCAAGGCACGGCGTTCATTGCCGCAACGCGCAAAGGAGATTTCCTGCTCCGCTCGAAGCCCGAAAGTGTCGCCGCTGCGCTGGCCAACGTTCCCGACCGCCAGAAGCAACTCGATCTGACCCAGTTGCACTCAATCATCCTTGACCGCTTGCTGGGTCTGGACGCCGAAAAAGTGCGCGAGCAGACCAATCTCCGGTACCTGCGCGACGCCGGCGAGGCCGTTGACCAGGCGCGTCGCGGCGAAGCCGATGTGGCGTTTCTCACCAACCCGGTAACCATGGAACAGCTGCGTGAAGTGGCCTTTGCCGGCGACGTGATGCCCCAGAAATCAACCGACTTCTATCCCAAGCTGCTCAGCGGCCTGGCGATTTATGCGCTGGAGTAAGGGGATGGCCGGCGGCGACGGACGAAGATCCCGGGTGCGCGGACGAAAATCCTGGGTAGTTGTGTTGATTTGGCTTTCGATGGCGGCATTGGCACAGGCCCAGACCGCTCCGGCCCCGCGTTACACCGTTGTTCTGGATGCGGCACACGGCGGCGCCGACACCGGCGGTCATAGCGGAGCGTGGCTGGAAAAGGACCTGACGCTGGCCCTGAGCGTGCGCCTGCGCTCGTTGCTGGCAGCACGCGGCATTGCCGTGGTGACCACCCGCGAAAACGATACCGACGTCGACCACGTGCACCGCGACGAACTGGCCAATCACGCCAATGCGCAGGCCTGCATCAGCCTGCACGCCTCGTTGAGCGGGACGGGCGTGCACCTGTTTACCTCTTCTCTTGCGCCAGCCCAGCCGGCCAGATTCCAGCCATGGTTGACCGCGCAGGCGCCCTGGATCAATCGCAGCCTGGCGCTGGCCGGGGTATTGAACTCCGCGCTGCAGCATGCCGGTTTGGGCGTGACACTGGGCCGAACCGCGCTGCCTGTCGTGGACAGCATGGCTTGCCCGGCCGTGGCCGTTGAGTTGAGCCCGGAAGGCAGCGCTTCTGCCCCATCGAACCGCTCGCCCGTGGATAGTCTGAACGATGCCGACTACCAGGCGCGCGTAGCCGAAGCGCTGGCCGCGGCAATTGTGGAATGGCGCTCGCAGAGCGCGGGAGCCGGCCAGCCATGATTCCCCGTTACCAGACCGTGCTGTTCGTGGTTCTGCTGGCCGCATCGGTCGCCATGACGGTACTGTTGTGGCGCCAGCTCGACAGCGCCCACCAGCGCATGCTCGAGGGTCAAAGCTCGGCGCCTACACAGGCGCCACAGGTGGCCCCGGCCGAGCCGGCAACCTTGATGGTGGCCAGCGATGCCGACGGCTCGCTGCAGCCGCGGGTTCTGTCGCTACCGCTGCCGTCGCTCGAGGCCAATCCTGGAGCGAGAGCGCGAGCCATCCTGGGCAGGCTGCTCGATCTTTACGCGGCGCCTGACTCCGCGCACCCGGTTCCCGGCGGAGCAGCATCGGTCGAACAGGTCTTCCTGTTGCCCGAGCCGGCGAACGATCCCAGCCCAGAATCGGCGAATGACAGAGGCTCACAGAACGGACCCGAACTTGCCGTCGTGAATCTGTCAGGCTCGTTTGCGGCCAACCACCCCTCCGGCATTGAGACTGAAACGCTCACGGTGCTCTCCATCTGCGCCACGTTGCGGGCCAACCTGCCCCGCATCGCGTCGGTGCGATTCCTCGTCGACGGCCAGCAACTCGATACACTCGCAGGCCATGCCGACCTGACCCGAACCTATCTCACTTCACAGGCTGTCCCTGCCGAGGGAGTGGCACCGTGACCGCATCGCAGGAAATGAAAGTTCCCACCATCGGCGTCTTCGACTCAGGCTTTGGCGGGCTCACCGTGTTGCGCGCGCTGATTCAAAAGCTGCCGCGGGCGCGTTTCGCCTTCGTCGGTGACACGGCCCGGTTGCCGTACGGTTCCAAGTCGCGCCGCACTATTGCGCGCTACGCTGCTCAGAGCGCGCAGTTCCTGGTCCGCGAACAGGGCGCGGAGTATCTCGTAATCGCCTGCAACACGGCCAGCGCCCTCGCGCTCGACGCCGTTCAGCAGGCGGTGCCGGTGCCGGTGCTGGGTGTGATTGAACCAGGCGCCGCCGCCGCACGCCAGGCTTCGAAAACAAATGACGTACTGGTGATTGCCACCCAGGCCACGGTGCAGAGCGAAGCCTACTCCGCCGCATGCCGGGCGCAAGGCCTGCGCTCCCTTGAGAAGGCCTGCCCGCTGCTGGTGCCGCTCGTAGAAGAGGGCTGGACCGACCATCCGGTAACGGAAGAGGTGATCGAGATCTATCTGAACGAGCTGCGCGCCGAGGCGTGGGCTCGCGGACTCAATCCCGACACGCTGGTTCTGGGCTGCACACACTATCCGCTGCTGCGGCCTCTCATCGAGCGCGCGGTAAGGCCGGGCGTGAAGGTGATCGACTCAGCCGAAGCAACGGCGCAGGTGGCCGCACAGGTCTTCGACGGGCGCGCGTCAGGTGAGATCTCCGACGCCGAACAGACCCAGATTCGCTGCTTTGCCACTGACTCCGTTGAAAAGTTCGAGCGGCTCGGCTCGCGCTTCCTGGGCCGCCCGGTGGGCAACGTCGAGCTGCTCGATCTGGGCGGCTAAGAAACGCGACGGTCAAAGACTTGAAACGGTGCTTCCGGCCGAGAGAGGGTCTCGAATGCTCTTGATTATCGGTACTGTAAGTCTGCCTGCGGGTCGACTGGATCGAGCGCGGCCCATAATGGCGTCAATGATCGAGGCCAGCAGAGCAGAAACAGGATGTATGGAATATTCCTATGCTGAAGATGTGCTCGAACGCGGCCTTATCCACGTAAAAGAGCGCTGGACGGATCGGGAGGCGCTCGACAAGCATTTCAAATCTGCTCACATCGCGGATTGGCGCGCCCAATGGCCCTCTCTCGAAATCGGGAACCGAAAACTGCTCCTATACGAAGTAGGAGAGCCGCGTCCAATCTGACCCGAAGCCGCTCAATCGCTCTGGTATTCTGAGACACGCGGCTCCGCCGTTTAACTCTTTGGAGCAGTTCCCCGGAGGAAACTGAAAGGCATGATTGATCTATCGGGCAAAACGGCTGTGGTCTTCGGGTTGGCCAACAAGCGTTCCATCGCATGGGGCATCGCCCAGAAACTGCACCAGGCCGGCGCGACTCTCGCGATTTGTTACCAGAACGAACGCATGAAGGCCGAGGCCGAAGACCTGATCAACGAGCTGCCCGGAGCGTCGGGCTTCCAGTGCGACGTCTCGAGCGACGCCGAGATCGAGACCCTCTTTGCGGCGCTCAAGGAGAAGTACAGTACGCTCTCCGTTCTTGTGCACGCCGTAGCCTACGCGCCCGCTGAAGACCTGAAGGGCGAGTTCATCAACACCAGCCGCGAGGGTTTTCGGATTGCGCACGAGGTGAGCGTCTACTCGCTTATCGCCGTGAGCCGGGCCGCAATGCCGCTCATGACCGAAGGCGGCAGCATCATGACACTCACCTATTTTGCCGCCGAGAAAGTTGTGCCCAACTACAACGTGATGGCGCTGGCCAAGGCGTCGCTCGAGTCGACCGTGCGTTACCTCGCATGGAATCTCGGCCCCAGGAACATTCGCGTGAACGCCATCTCAGCCGGACCCATCAAGACGCTGGCCGCGCGCGGCATCGGCGCGCTGGGAGACATGCTGAAAGCCGCGGCCGATCGCGCTCCGCTGAAGCGCAACGTGGATCAGCTTGAAGTGGGTGGTGCGGCACTGTTTCTGGCCAGCGATCTCTCCAGCGCGGTTACCGGCGAAACAATTTACGTTGATTGCGGCTACAACATTATGGGGTTCTGAAGGGCCTCGTTCCTTCGTTCCCTCGTTCCCTTGCTCCCTTGCTCCCTGCTTCTCAGTACACCCCGTGATAATTCGGATACGCCGGATGCTCGGGTGTTGGCGGCGGCGGATTCGTCTTCAGTTCTTCGAGCGCGAGCGAGACCGCCTTCTCAAGCTGCGGATCGTGGCCCTCGCTCACCAGCTTCGGGTCCTGCTCCACTACGTAGTCGGGATCGACGCCGTGATTCTCGACGTCCCATTGACCCTTGGGCGAGAAGAAGGCGACGCTGGGCGAGGTCACCCGGCCGCCGTCCATGAGCACCGGAATAGGCCCGATGCCCACCAGACCGCCCCAGGTGCGCTTGCCCACCAACGGGCCGAGTTTGGCCTCCTTGAAGAGCCACGGCAGCGCATCGCCGCCTGAACCGGAGTACTCGTTGGCGATCATCACCTTGGGCCCGTAGATGCCGGCGTTCGGTGTATGTTCGATGAGCCCATAGCGCGGCAACCAATAGCTCTCAATCTGGCGCTTCATCACTTCAATGAAATAGTCGGCTACCTGGCCGCCGGCATTAAAGCGCTCGTCGATGATGGCGCCCTTTTTGTCGGTCTGTGCAAAGTAGTAGCGGTTGAAGTTGGTGAATCCTCCGCCGCCGGTATCGGGCAAATACACGTAGGCGAGCTGGCCATTCGAAAGCTTGTCCACCTTGCGGCGATTGCTCTCGATCCAGTCCACGTTGCGCAGTGCGCCTTCGCTCCCCACAGGAATGACGGAGATGTCGCGCGGGTTCTTGCCGTCGGCCGATGCAATCCGCAGGCTGATCACCTGGCCTGCCGTGCCAT
>DATJSB010000095.1:0-32349 GCA_035504315.1 Occallatibacter sp. | reverse complement strand
GCCGTGGCCAGGTCGATGGTGGACCACGGCGCCGCCACGTAGAACGGGATGCCGTGCTCTTTGGCCAGGATCGCCACGTTATAGGTGCCGATTTTGTTGGCCGTGTCGCCGTTGGCGGCGATGCGGTCGGCGCCCACTACTACCGCCTTGATTTTGCCCGCGTGCATCAGGCTGGCGGCCATGTTGTCGCAGATCACTGTGGTTGGAATGCCGTCGGCCATCAGCTCCCACGCAGTGAGTCGCGCGCCCTGCAGAAACGGTCGCGTCTCATCGGCGTACACGTGGATGTTCTTGCCCCGCTCCACGGCCGCGCGAATCACTCCCAGCGCTGTGCCGTAACCGCAGGTGGCCAGCGCGCCGGCATTGCAATGAGTCAGCACGCCCCCTTGGTGGGGAAGCAGCGCCGCGCCGTACGCACCCATTACCTTGCAGGCTTCGATGTCTTCGTTGTACATGGTGTGCGCCTCGGTGAGGATCTTCTCCTTTACCTCGGCCATGCTCGCACCCGCGGCCAGCAGTTTGGCAAAGAGACTCTTCATGCGGTCGATGGCCCAGAAGAGATTCACCGCCGTGGGCCGCGTTCCGGCGAGGCGAGCGCAGATTTTCTCAAACTCCGGCCGAAATTCAGCCGCAGTCTTAGCGATGCTGGCTTGCGCGCCCAGTGCAACACCGTATGCAGCCGAGACGCCGATGGCCGGCGCGCCGCGGACCACCATGGTGAAAATCACCTCGGCTACTTGTTCATAAGTTGTCGCGAGAACATAGCTCTCCTCAAGCGGGAGCCTGGTCTGATCAATGAAACGGACGCCTTCGGGCGTCCAGGTCAGCGTAGGAATCATGCTCTTCCAGTGTAAATGGAGTAGCGCTGCGTGGCGAAATCAGCAGTGCTGCGCAGGTTCCCCCTAACTCGTCCATCTGCAATACCTCATCGAAAAGCGTTAACCTTGAATCAGCACCGTTTCTTATCGTTCTATCCGAACTTCATAGAAAGGCTGGTCGTGCGCAGGGCCATCGCTCTAGTTGGGGCGTTCATTCTAAGTTGGGTTGTCGCCGGGCCGGTCTGCTTCCAGGCCCGCGCGCAAAACCTCAAGCCGCGGGTCATCGTATTTGTTCACGGTATTCATGGCGACCGCTACACGTGGCGCGCACCGAATGGCGCCTACTGGCCGCAGCTTATCCAGACCGATCCGCATTTTCAGAACTCCGATGTGGTTGTAGCCGAGTATCCGACTCCGTCGATGCGGGGCAAGTTATCGAGCGCGCAGATTTCCGAACTCCTTTGGCAAAAGCTCAAGCAGCAGCATGTCTGGGACCACAGCGAAGTGGTGTTCATCACGCACAGCCTGGGCGGAATCCTCACCGAGGAGATGCTGCTGAACCACCCCGCCGACGCGGCTCGGGTCCGGTTCATTGTTTCGTACTCGACACCGCACGAGGGATCGTTTGTGGCCAACATTGCCAAGATCTACGACAGCGATCCTCTGCTCACCGACCTCAGCTCGAGCAACGACAACAGCTTTTTGATCGACCTCGAACAGCAATGGAGAAGCATGCCATCGGTATCGAGGATCCATCGCTACTGCGCCTATGAGACGCTTGACACCGCGGCCGGCGCCGGCATTGGCAGATACCTGGGGGCGCGCACGCGAGTGGTGAGTTACTACAGCGCAACTTACGGATGCGATACCGACACGCCGCCGCAGAAGATTGCGGCCAACCACATCGACATTGTGAGGCCCGCCAGCCGATCGGCCGACGCCTACACATTCTTCGCCCGCGTCTACCAGAACAACCCCATCATTCAAGTCGTCCAATCCGTCCGCGACAACAAGATGCCTGCGCTCAATGTCGATTGCAATCGCACGAATTCGGCGGATGATTTGCAGGTGCCCATTGCGCTTGATCCAACGCTGCATGAACAGCTTCTATCGGCCACGGCCGAACTCGTCGATCAGGACAAGGTCCGGGTTGTGGCCGCCCCTTTCGTTAAATCCATCGATCCAGGCGGTATCGCCCACGTCTCTTACTCGTTCAAAGGAGCGGGCAGAAATTTGCTGCTCGGCTGCCCCGCCGGCCACGCAGCGATCCTGGTTCACTTCACCGTTCGAAGTGAAGTGCCGTTGAGCAATTAGGCCAGCTTCAATAGCGAGCAGCCAATTGCCCGTAGCCAGAAGCCAGTAGTGAGCTCAGAGGGCTCGAGCCTTGCACAGTTGCACAGCTGCACAGTTGCGCAGTTGCACAGTTGCACAGTTGCACAGCGGCTGGCGGGGGGGGTAGGGGGGTATCCCCTTTTTCATTTGCGGCCTAATCTCGGTCCATGAAGGGAAGTTCTGAATCGGAGTTGAAGGTTTCGGCAAGTTCTTCAAGCAGGCCAACGGGGACGGTTTCCCGTGGTTCGAGGGAGTCGTTGGATCCTCTCGTAAGGAACTGCAGGAACTCGCGGACGACCTCGGTGACGGTGGTGTCGTGGATGGCGGCCCAGATGCGGACGTGGCGAAGCATGGAATCGTCGAGACGAATGGTTATGTTTGGCATATTGGCTGGTATTTCACTCCCTGATTGAGATTGTGCGCCACCGAGGGGTAATTATCGGCAAAGCGGCGGAGCCAGTGTGGTGTCCCTTCTTTTTCTTTACAGGCTTTATCCTCGGAAAGGCATCGCTCAGCGGCTAAAGCCGCGCTCATTTTTGAGCCTTCGCGGCACGACTAAAGTCGTGCCCTTTCAAAAAGCGATAGACAACTGTTATGCGGGACAGGACACTAGCGGGTTAGCGGAGTGAGCCGCAATGTTGTTCACGTAGATGACCTGCACGCCGGGGAGTGTCTACCAATCCCACCCACCTCGCTCTGACTGCGAGCTGATCAATTAAGGGAACGGCATTGAGGCTAGGGCGGTTCCGCAGTTACTGCAGCCGTTCCCAGCCGCGGTGCACGGTGGTTTTTTCTTGAGGAAGAATCGACTTGAGCGCTGCGGTTTCGGGACACAGTAACTGCGGAACCGCTGTAACGCCAAGGGGCAACAAGGAGATTGGGAATCTCTGACTGAATCGGGCGCTCCCTGTTGAATCGCCGGTCCCTCAGGCTGTGTGGAGGACGGAGATCACGGTCAGGTCATCGTCCTGCCCGTGATGAATTGCGGCTTCGGCGAGGACGAGCGGGGATGCGTGCTGGCACATGAAGGCCTGAATACGGTCGAAACCGAACAGGGCTCCCTCGGCATTGCGCGCCTCGACCACGCCATCTGTCATCAGGGTGAGGCGATCGCCAGGCCGCATCTCGACCGTGACCTGCTCCAGGGCGGCGGAAGCAACGATGCCAAGCGGCAGCGACCCGGTGAATGCGATTTCGGAGCCGTTGAGCCAGGGCGGCAGATGACCCGCGTTGGCGAGCACGACGCGCCCCGAGGGATCGAGGCGCACTGCCAGGCAGGTGACGAAGCCCGAGTGCTTGCGCTCGTAAAGCCGGTTGTTAAGTTCGGCCAGAATCTGCGCGGGATCCTGGCTGACTCTGCTGATAGTGTGCAGCATGCCAATGAGCATGGAGACGATCATGGCAGCGCTGAGCCCTTTGCCGCTGACGTCGCCGACGACGACAAGAGTTTGGCCGCCGCCGAGCGGGATGACCTGAAAGAAATCTCCGCCGACCTGTGCGGCGGGGCGGTAGATGCTTTCGATGGCGAATCCGGGAGTGGGCGGCAGCTCTTCGGGCACCATGAGGCGCTGGATTTCTCGGGCGGCAGCCAATTCGGTTTCCAGAGCGGCCTTATCGAGCTCAATCCGGATGCGGCGGCGCGCCTCGAGAATCGCGACTACGACAAAACCGGAGTAGCCCAGGACGACGCAAACGGCCACAGCTACACCGTCAAAGATGAGCCGGTTGTGGAAGTGGCTGAGCTGGGCTGAATCGAGATGGGCAAGCGGCGGAGCGTCCGGCAGCCAGTTGTGCAACAGCACCATGCAAATGTTCTCGAGAATGAAGAGCGGCACTGAGGGAATCCAGAACCGTTGGCGGAGGGTGATGCCGGCGATGGTGTAACAGGTCGCGAACAACGCAATGATGACTACAGAAAAAGCAAGACACAGAGCGGGCTGACGTCCCATGTCCATGCCGTCGAACACAAATCCGAAACTGGCGAAGATAAAAAAGGCGGAGAGGAGAAAAACGACGATAGACCACCGGGGGGCCGTCTTCCACGCTCCCGGTTGCAAATCTTCGCGTGATTTTGATCGCGCCATGCTGTTTCCAAGGATGACACGAGCAGGCGGGATTTGTGCGCTGGATTCTGCGAAGCGCCTGCATGGACGCGAGGTCGGCTCCTGCGTTCCCGGAATTCAGGACGAGACCTTGGGGCGCCCGATTTTGTGCGAAGGGCGGGCCTGCAACTGAATAAGCTTGACTTCCGGGATGGATGCGGGCAACATTTTTGAATTCTCTCAGATTGCTCGAATCAAGCAAGGTGAGTTTCGCACAGTTTCATTTTTTCTATGACCTGCGCCCACAAGCATGGAGGGCACCATGAGTGCCGCATCCACGTACGCGATTGCATCTCCTCCACCATATGATTCGCCATACGACACGGCCAACGCCGGTCAGCGCATTCCGTGGTTCGGCAACGACCAGGTGGATGACTGCGTGATTGTCGCGCGAGCGCACCACACAATACGTCTGGACTACGCTTATTCCAAGCCTGTCCCGTCGATTTCCATCAGCGACGTAATCAACGAATACCGGGCCGAAACAGACCGTACGGGCACTACGACAATCGATCTCGGTCACTCGCTTCGAGAATGGAGAGACAGCGGCTGGACAGTCGGCGGCGGGGCGCTCAGAAAGATTGCTGACGTTTACGGCCCTTACCTCCCTACCCCTCCCAACCCACCCCCGAACTACCCTGACAGCCAGATGGCTCCGGCGCAGATCATGAACGGCATCTATCAATACTCCGGAGCGCACGTCCAGCTCCTCTTGCCTCAATCCATCGACTCCAGCGCCCCGGATTCTTATGGGAATCAGATTCTCTGGTCCGATACCAGCGGATTCCCGGCCCGCGCTCACGCCATGCTCCTTACGGGGTACGACCATAACGGCCCGATAGGACTTACCTGGGGAGTACGCCAGCATATGACGTGGGAATTCCTCCATCGCTATTGTTCCTACCCTTTGTTGACCGGCATTTTCTTCGTAATCCGCGGGGAGACAACCTGATGCTGATTATTTTGAAAACCGGGCTCTTCGACTAAGGGGCGACTTAAGGGGCTTGACCCTATCACGCTCAGCTCAATGGCTCTTCGAAAGGAACGTTTATGATGATTCGACTTCGTACTCTCTTTCCGGCGGTCGTGATACTGGCCGCGCTATTCCTGGCTTGTAATTGCGCTTCAGCGCAAAAAGGCGCGAAAGGCGCGGGCGGGGCGAGTTCAGCCGCGGCCGCCCCTTCGGGTTCATCGGGCGGAGCCGCATCCAGCGCGCCCATCGAAGTCCAGATGCTCTCGTTTGGCGCTCTGGATGAAATTCTGGACAAGGTTGCCGAGCAGGTGTGCGCCCTGAATCCGGGGAAGGTCATTGTGCTCGATGCGCCGTCGCTTCTGGCTCTGCAGAATTTCGATGCCTTCTACGCCAACGCGGAAGCTTTGCAAGCAGCCTTCAGCGACATGACGCCCGGCGGCGGCGCAGGCGGCGGCATCGACGACTTCGCCGATATCACCTCTGCTGTTTCTGCCGCGGCTGCCGCATCAACGTCAGAGACTTCATCGTCGTTCACCATTACCGACCCCACCCCGGCCCTCATGTTCCTCAATCACCTGGGGCGGCAACACCAAGCGAATAAACCGTGCACGAACGCCCATTATGCCGGCGTGTACGGCGCCGATGAGACGCAGAATCTCTTCTTCCCTCCCACGATCGGCAAGGACGGTGAAACCGTGCACCCATCCCTTCGCCCGGTCTTGAGCGAATTGAGTGAACTGAGCAAGGCAAGAAGATCAGCTTTGCTCTGGCTCATGACCCCCGCTTCGTCTATTACCCCAATTGACTCGCAGCCTCAAGCGCCGGCCAATACCAACACAAATCCCGCACAGCCGGCTACGCCCGCACCTGCAACCCATACGGGAATTTCAGTTGATCGTGCGAATATCCCGGTGCTGCGACGACTGTCTTTCTCTCCGCAAGATGGCCAGCAGCATCCCCCACAACCGCCGACAACGCCAACAGGCCCGCCAAATGCCGGCAGCAATAACCAACCGTCTCAGGTGACCACCAACCCGACAGGAAACGGCACCGGAACTGCGCAGGGAAATGGCCCCCCCACCGTGAAAGAGACGCCAGATGATTCAAAGGCCCAGGACCCCCGCGTGGCAGCGTTCACTGGTCTCGACACTACCTATAATGCGTTCCTGTCCGGTCTGTCTGCACCAAGCGCCACCACCGGGCAGCCACTTCTCTCTTCCATTCTCCAGGGCTTTCGCATCCGGTCATTGATGGCCTGCGTTCAGGACCGTAGCGACCCCAACGTCACAGATAAGTACACCTGCCCATCCAATGACAATCCGGTCATAGGCGTCTACATCAACGTGGCTTCTGCAGGCGGCACACAGCAGGATCGCAAGAACCTGATCACCGCGGTGATTACCGGCGATTGGATCAGGTACAGCGGCGGCGTGAGTGTAAATGTCGTCGTCTTCCAGATAGGTGGAACGAAGCAGGGAATCCTGTTTGCAGACCTGCTCCGCTATCGCACGCCGCTCAAGACAATCAAAAAGCCGGGCGGTTATAACGAAGCCGGTTCCTACGGCGATAACCTCGGCGATGTTCTAATTCAAAAGCCGTGAAACGCGTGATGTGAGTGAATTTCCGTGAAGGAAAGAGAGGCAATATGACGATTTTTAGCGTGATTCAGGATCAGCAACTGATGAATGGACTCGATTCAATCAACTCATGGGTCAAAACCTGGGCCATTCCGCTTGCTGCCATCGGGACAATCAGCATGGCCTTCCTCCAGACCCTGAAAAATGTCCTGCCACTTCGCAAGTGGTATCAACAGCGCCATTTCGATCGCTGGATCGATAGAGTTGCCGCAAGCTTCCCCGAAGAGCTGGCAGTTCGGCACGACGGCACGAAGGTCGAGCTTGTCGACCCCAAGCTGGACCTCGCAAATCTGGCGGCCTCGGGAGACACTGCGGCGCTCTATAGTCTGCCCTCCGATCAGTTGTTCACTCAAATTCGCGGGGTGACCCCTGTGATTCTTGATTATCCGCGTAGCCATGAGTGGCTGCTCTATTGCTTTGTGAGCCAGGCCAGCCTGGACGATGTCAGGGAGGTTCTTAACCCTCCGGACCCGGAGGTGCTTGCAAAACTGCCGCATGCTCACACCGAGGCGGAGAAGGCGCGCATCAAGGCGTTTGTCGCGGCCAAAACGCGCCTGGGCGCGCAGATGCGGTGCACGATGGATGCGCTCAAGGCTTCGATGGACTATCGATGGAAGCGTAACCTCCAGATCGCCGCGTTGTTACTGAGTGCTCTTCTGGGCGTTATTACCCTTCACATGAACGATCAGGCAGGCGCATACACATCGCTTGCGGTAACGATCGTATTTGCGATCATTTCAGGATTCCTGGCCCCGGTGGCGCGCGACCTTGTATCGGCCATCGAGAAATGGGGAGCCTGACGCGGCTTGCCTGGGGCTGTCCTGCTTCGGCTCGATGGATCGTTGTCCGATGCCGGGGCAGCAGACAATTGAAAGCCTTTCAATTGTCCACTGAACTCGCCGTCCCGCGATGCATCCAGTGATTCCGACGGCTTTTGATTATCTACTTGTTGCCCGCGCGAACCAACAAATAAAGCTCCCCGCGACGATCTTGTGCGGGGAGCCTTGGTGAGCTGCTGACGCGTTTGCCTGATTAGAACCAGAAGTCCTCAGGTGCGAAGGCGACGCCGCGGTAGGCTTCGCCGGCGCGGGCTGGACGAATGGTCCAGAAGGTGTCAAGGAGGGGATCGGTCGACGGCTGCGTATCGCTGATGCGATCGACCACCTTCACTACCTGGTTGGGATCGGCGCCGTTGTCGCCATTCAGGCTGATGGTGGAGGTGATGGCGTAGATTGTGGCCGTTCCGTCCCAGTTGACTTGGCCGGTAATGTTGCGGCAACCGCCGGTCGCGGGCTCGATGGACGTTGGATAGTTGGCAACGCTATAAGGAACGCCGAGGTTGAGGCCATTCTGGATGACGTACTCGCGAACCCAGGTTGGGCTGCCGCTCGCAGACGTGGTGAGGACCCATTTCTGCAGGCCGGCAGTGGCCAGCGTACCGGCGTCAGCAACGTTGACCTGTCCGTTGATGGTCTGGCCGGCCGTGTAGTTCAGGTCGCCCTCGTCACAAACATAAAGAGTAGTGGGATTCGCGAACCACATACCGAAGGGATAAGCGCCACCCGTACTGGCAGTGCTGGCGCTGGTGTCGGGGAATCCGGGAAGGATGGTATACGGCTCGTTGACGAGGCCGCCTGAGGGTTCATTGGCAGTAGTGGGCAGAGTTCCCGCAGTGCCGAGCTGATAGACGGTGTTGATGCCGTTGCCGCCGCTGCCCTTGGCCACGTACAGCGTGTTGTTGTAGATCGTCAAACCGCGGAAGTTGGTATCCTTGCCCGGCTTGTCTCCCGAAGAGATAAGAAAGTAGGAAATCATGTTGTTGCTGGGCGGAACGAGCGGCGCCGAGCCAGGAACGAACACTTCGGCGCCAGTCGAGTGCGACAGATTGAAGCCAAGTGTTGTATCCCCCATCTGCTTCTTCGACAGCCCGCCGTTGTTGTCATTGCCGGCCGAGTAATAGAGCTCATTCCCGGCCTTCATGGCCGCGCGGGAGTTATCGCCGCTGTAGGCGTCGCCATCGGTGTAGGTGATGTGGCCCCCGGCGTCCACTTCAGCCACGGAGCGGTAGTAAGCAGTGGGATTGGTTGCGCCGGCATAGCTCGCCACCGCGGGATTGGTGGGGTCGCAGAGGCCCGGTGTGTTGGAGGCCGAAACATCGAGCAGATTCGGCGCGGTGGGGGAATCGGGACCCACGTTGGTGCCCTGCGTGAGAATGTTGGTGGTGGGGTCAAGAGTGAGCGTGGGGCAGCCGGGTCCGCCGCGATAGCCCATGAAGGTGAGGCTCCTGCCGTCTACCGAGCGATTCAAGGCGAGCTCGGACTTGGAACTGAAGCTGGTCACAATTTCGTCGCCAGGCACCCACAACTCACCGAGCGGAAAGCCGTTGGGGCTCAGGTCCCAAAGAACGATCGGCGAGGAGACGCCAAAGTTGCCGTCGGTGTTGGCGTTGTTCCAGACGTTGTGAGTGTCGTTGAGATTGGGGTATTCGCCGTTGTCGCTGGCATAACCGCAGGTAACCGCAACGGCGGTGGTGCTGGTGGACGGCGGCAGCAGCGGGACATTGACAGTAGCGGCGTTGGGGTTGGTGACCGGGCCGGTGTTCAGGCAGCCGAAGGGCAATGCTTCACCGGGGATAACTGTGTTGGCATTGCCAACGTAGACTGTCCCGCTCACGACGATACTGCCGGGCACGAATCCGCGGAACTGTGAATGACCGTGATAGTGATCGAAGCCCTGATTGGGATCGTATTGCTGGGCTTTCACTTCGAGGGCAAGTGAAGTGAGGACAAACGTTGCCGCGAGGGAAACGGCGAACGCCTTCGAAAGGCGATTCTTCATGATTTTCATAACCTCCTGAGTCGCTTGTAGGGACCATGCGGAATCATAGGAGAATCAGGTTCGCGCCTCCTTAACAGTTCGTTAAAAAAACGGTGAATGGTGAGAGATACGGAGGCGGTCCGGATGCGCGGTTAAAAATATTTTTCTTATATTCCTTGACACGTATATACGCTCTGGGGTATATCAAGAATGTGGAATCAGTTTTTGAAGTCATTGCCGAGCCCAACCGCCGTGCCATCCTGAGCCTGCTGGTCGCGAACCAGCAGTCGGTTGGCGAGATTGAGCGCCAGCTGCGAATGCCGCAGCCGACCGTGTCGAAGCACCTGCGCGTGCTGCGCGAGGCGGGATTTGTGGAGTCGACAGTGGACGCGCAACGCCGTCTCTACCGTCTGAGACCGGAGCCGCTTATGGAGCTGGATGCGTGGCTGGCTCCCTTCAGAAGGTTCTGGTCGGCGCACATCGACGCTCTCGAACGCCATTTGGATCGCATGGATGAAGCCACACGCAAGCGCAAGAAGAAGCCTGTAACGCGGCCGCGCCGCGAATTCAATTGAATGCGAGAAAAACGATGAAGATCAAATTGACAAGCGTATACGTGGACGACCAGGAGAAGGCTCTGCGCTTTTATACCGGGGTGCTGGGCTTCGTGAAAAAGAACGACTTCAGCAACGGGCCGTACCGCTGGCTCACCGTGAGTTCGGCAGAGGAGCCGAGTGGAACGGAGCTGCAACTGGCGCTGAACAACAACCCCGCAGCCAAGACGTATCAGCAGGCATCGCTCCAGCAGAACCAACCTGCGGCCATGTTCTTTACCGACGACTTGCAGGCCGATTACGAGCGCATGAAGGCAGCGGGCGCCGAGTTCACCATGCCGCCGACCGACGTGACGGCTTCGAAGATCGCCATGGTGAAGGACACCTGCGGCAATCTGATCCAGCTTACGCAGCTGATGTGGCAGGGCTGAAGCCAAGCAGGATGTCAGCCGTGGAAAGCCGGCAAAGACTTGGAGAGACGCGATGACCGATTATGCGCAGCAATACATACCCGGCCGGGCCAGCGGAGCGCGGGTCCAGAAAGGCGGTGAGAGGTGGACGCTGATCGTTACCAGGGAACTGCGTCACTCGCCGGAAAAGGTGTGGCAGGCGCTGACCGACCCAGTGCAACTGCGCGAATGGGCGCCCTTTGAGGCGGATGGGAATCTCGGCAGGGTTGGTGCCAGGGTGAAGCTCACCTGGGTGGGAACAGCGAATGTTTCAGAGACAAGAGTGGCGCAGGCCGACGCACCCAGGGTGCTGGAGTTGAGCGACATGCGATGGGAGCTGGAGCCGGAGGGCAGCGGCACGCGCCTCACGCTGTGGCACAACATCGATCGCCGCTTTGTGTCGTGGGGAGCGGCGGGCTGGCACATTTCGCTGGACGTTCTTGACCGGCTTATCGACGGAACTCCCATTGGCCGCATCGCTGGAGGCGAGGCGATGAAACGCGAGGGCTGGCAGCGACTGGTCGCAGAGTACGCCAGGCAATTCAGCGCCGAGACGCCGGGCCAGCAAACTTAAGCAGTCTGGGAATCGTGAATCGGAATCGTGAATTGAGGAGCGGACAATGAACTGGAACAAGTGGATTCGGCAAACGCACCGCTGGCTGTCTGTTGTTCTCACCTTCGCGATCATCGTGAATGGCGTCGAGGTGGTGCGAGGGAAATATACCAACAGCCTGGGGCTTGCGGCGGTGGTCCCGTTCGCCTTTCTGTTCTTCACCGGTCTTTATATGTTTGTGCTGCCTTATGCCGCAAAATGGCGCCGCACGCGAAGCGCCGGGTGAGTCTCTCCCGGCGCCGGATACGCGGGGGCTGAAGGGATCGGCAGAGGCCATTGAAAACATTTTCTTTTTTCACTGGACTGTCCTGCCCTTCCCTTCGTACAGTGATTGCGTCGCTTCGTACAATGATTGCGTCGCTTCGTGCGTGCCAATCAGCCCGCGCGGGGCTCAATCCGTCTCACCCTCGAGGACGTTTCATTATGGCCACGCACTCCGCGCCCCAGACCGCCACCGGCGCTCCCAACTACACCATCCCATTCCTCATCGTCGCTGTTCTCTTTGGAATCTTCGGCTTCCTCACCAGCCTCAACAATCAATTGGTCGCCAAGCTGGAAGAGACATTCAAGCTGACTCACGGGCCGGCCATGCTGGCCACAGCCGCATGGTTTCTTGCCTACCTGGTTTTTTCCGTTCCCAGCGGCAAGCTGATCGAACTGGTCGGTTACAAGCGCACCATGGTGATTTCGCTCTTCGTCATGATGGCTGGCGCGCTGGCCTTTATTCCGGCAGCCAATATGGTCAGCTTTCCGCTGACGCTTGGCGCCATCTTCCTGCTGGCCACCGGCGTTTGCGCGCTGCAGACTTCGGCCAATCCTTATGTTTCGATTCTCGGCCCGGAACACAGCTCTGCCGCCCGCTTGAATCTGGCGCAGGCCTTCAACTCCGGCGCTTCGGCCCTGGCTCCCTGGGTTGCCGCAACGCTGATCCTGAGCAATGCAGGCAAGGCGGAAAGCGCCGCCGCCGAGTCTCATATGCTGGTCGGCCCGTACCTTGCCATTGCCGCGGCATTGCTGGTTCTCGGTTTCGTGGTGATGGGCCTGCATCTGCCCGCCATCACCGCCACGCGCGATTTCCGCCCCACCGATGCTGCCGCCGGCGGTCGCAACATCTGGAGCTACCCGCACGTTGTCCTGGGCATGTTGGGCATCTTCTTCTACGTCGGCGTCGAGATTGCTTTGGCAGCCATCGGCATCCGTTTCGCGCAGCAGCAGGGCATCGGCAGTGTCGAAACAGCCGGCCTCATGGTTACGATCTACTACCTGCTGATCATGGCCGGGCGCTTTGTGGGCAGCGCTCTCATGACCAGGATCAAGGCCCAGAAGCTGCTCGTCGTTCTCGGCATCCTCGGCGTCGTGCTTATGCTTGCCGGCATGATGACCAGCGGCGTGGCGGCCGTGGCCTGCCTGGTCCTCTGCGGCCTGGCCAACTCGATCATGTATCCGACCATCTTCGCCCTGGGCATCGCC
Source organism: Occallatibacter sp. (assembly GCA_035504315.1). Classification (GTDB taxonomy): domain Bacteria; phylum Acidobacteriota; class Terriglobia; order Terriglobales; family Acidobacteriaceae; genus Telmatobacter. The sequence goes on along the minus strand of DATJSB010000095.1, from coordinate 19,584 downwards.
GAGCTTGGGCCCCTGACCAGCAAGGGCTCGGGCGTTATTACCATCGGCAATGTCGGCGGCGCGGCCATTCCGCCGCTGTTCGGCCTGCTGGCCGACAAAATGGGCATCCAGCACGCGTTCGTGCTGCCCATCATCTGCTATATCTTCATTGCCTACTACGGGCTTTCCGGCTACAAGGTCAGGCAGTAAACACGCTGTTCAGTCAATACTGAGGCCGGCAAGGCCCTCCATCGCGGAGGGCTTTGCTATTTGAGCTGCTGAGAAGTTTGCTGGTGCGGACGGCGAAGGAGATGCAATCGCCCGTTGCCCGCGCCGCGAGTTTGACTCGCCGTCGCCGCATTCTGGACTCGCCTCCTGCGCGCCTGCGATCATGAGTGTGGGGATCGTTTGTGCCGAATTTGACTCATTTTGATTGGCTGATTGCAGCCATGTACGTGGCTTGTGTGCTGGGCATCGGGTGGCTGGCCAAAGCCGGTGTCAAGGGCAGCGGCGATTTTCTTCTTGCCGGGCGGAGCCTGCCCAGCTGGGTCTGCGCCCTCGCGTTCGTCAGCTTCAGCTTGGGCGCTCCCGAAGTGATTGGGATGGGCGCCTGGGGCGCCAAGTACGGCCTGGAGACAGCGCTCTTCTACGGCATCGGCGCCATTCCGGCCATGATCTTCGTGGGCATCTTCATGATGCCTTTCTACTACGGCTCCAAGGCGCGCTCGGTGCCGGAGTTTCTGCGGTTGCGCTTCGACGAGAAGACGCGCGCGCTGAACGCTTGCTCGTTTGCGGCGATGACGGTCTTCAGCTCGGGGATTGCGATGTATGTGGTGGCGCGGGTCATCCAGGCGCTGCACGTCTTCGATCCCATGTTCATTTCGCTGGGCTGGAATAAGGACTGGATCTTTGCCTTCGCCATTCTGCTTTCAGCCGCGATTGTGCTGCTGTACATCTTGCTGGGTGGGCTCACCAGCGCCATGTACAACGGGGTAATGCAGTTCTTTTTGATCGTTGCGGGATTATTGCCGCTGGTGCTGCTGGGGTTGAAGAACGTTGGCGGTTGGGCGGGCCTGAAGGCGTCGCTTCCCGTGGCTTACATGCACGAGTGGAAGGGCGTGATGCACGCCGGCACCAATCCCATGGGCATCGACATGATCGGCATCGGCGTGGGGCTGGGTTTTGTGCTGGGTGCGGGATACTGGTGCACCGATTTTCTGGTGATCCAGACGGCAATGGCTTCGCGCAACATGGAGTCGGCGCAGAGGGTTCCGCTGATTGCCGCGATTCCGAAGATGGTGTTTCCCTTCCTGGTGATTGTGCCCGGACTGATTGCGATCAGCCTGCCCACGCCGAAAACCACGACCTTTGTGCACAACGAAAACGGCGTAATCTACCACGAGATCACTGTGGTGCCGCCTGAAGTGGAGCAGGGCCACGGGCTCATTCCGGCCAACATGAACCCGGCGACCGGCAAGCCGATGCTGGACGCGAGCGGCAAGCCGCTGCTCGATTACGACATGGCCACGCCCAACATGCTGCAGCACTACTTCCCTACCGGCATCCTGGGCCTGGGGCTGACGGCGCTGCTGGCGAGCTTTATGACCGGCATGGCCGGAAACGTGACGGCGTTCAACACGGTTTTCACGTACGATCTGTACCAGTCGTACATTCACAAGGGCGCGCCCGATAAGCACTACCTGGCGGTGGGCCGATGGGCGACGGCCGGCGGCATTTTGCTGTCTATTGCGACTGCGTATGCGGCCATCGACTTCAACAACATTATGGACATGCTGCTGCTGGTGTTCAGCATTGTAAATGCGCCGCTGCTGGCAACGATTCTGCTGGGCATGTTCTGGAAGCGCACGACGGGCCACGGCGCGTTTACCGGACTGATGGCGGGGACGGGCGCAGCCATGCTGCATCACGGGCTTACGCTGCCGCTCGAAGCGCACCCGGGCATACACGGCGGATGGATCGCCGTGCTGCACCACTATCCGAGCGGCATGGCGCAGAATTTCTACGGCGCAATCTGGGCGTTCAGCACGAACTTTGTGGTGGCCGTGATCGTGAGCCTGTTAACCAAGCCGAGGCCCGACGGGGAACTGGTGGGGCTGGTGCGGTCGCTCACCAGGATGCCCTCGTACGCGCATCTGCCCTGGTGGAAGCGGCCCGAAGCGCTGGCGGTTGCCGTGCTCGCAGGAGCGATTGCGCTGAGTATTTTCTTTGCATAGTAGGAGTCAATCGGATGAGTCTCGATTTGCGCATCCCCATGGGTCTGATGTTCACGATGATGGGGGCTATACTGACCTCGTTTGGACTGGCCACGCGCGAGAATGCAGCGCTCTACGCAAAGAGCGTGGGCATCGATGCGAACCTGTGGTGGGGCGCGGTGCTGCTGGTCTTCGGCATCACGGTGCTGACGCTGGGGCGCCGCGGCCAGATGCGGATTTACGAAGAAGAAAAAAAAGGCGAGCCGCGCGAGGAGTCCGGACCGCGGCGCGGACATTGAAGAACGGTGGTCAGAGGTCAGTGGTCGGAGGACCGGCGTCGCGTGCGCCTTCTGCTGCATGCCTGGCATGGGCGCGGCTCGATCCAGGAATTGTCATCCTGAGCGAGTCGCCGCGTCCACAAGTCGAAGGATCTGCGGTTACCTTTTTCGTTCCTTCTCACATTCGAGTTTGAGCGCTGAATGGCGAGGGCGCGCCTCCATGCTGTTCTCCCGCGCCATCCTTACGCCCTCTTGATCTGTCGCCCATTAAACTTGAGTTAGAGCATGAAGCGACGAACAATCGAGCATTACGAAATTCTGCGCAAGCTGGGCGCCGGAGGCAGCGGCGTGGTCTATCTTGCCAACGACACGCTGCTGCAGCGCCCGGCTGTGCTCAAGGTATTGCGCGCCGGCGTATTGACGCCCGAGCAGATGCGGTCGACCGTGCTGCGCGAGGCGCGCATGGCATCAGCCATCGAGCATCCCAACGTTTGCGCCATTTACGAGGTGGGGGAGAGCGGCGACGAGGGTTTTATCGCCATGCAATATGTGCCCGGCCAGTCGCTCGACAAGCTCATCGAGCGCGGGCCATCGAACCTGCAGCTCGTGCTGTCGGTGGGCATCCAGATCGCGGACGGCCTGCAGGCTGCTCACATGCTGGGCATCTTTCACCGCGACCTGAAGCCGCAGAACGTGATGCTGACCGACGGCGGACTGGTAAAGATTCTCGACTTCGGCCTGGCCCGGCGGCTAGCGCCCGAGGATATGCACTTCGATCCGTCGAAGACGGGCCTCGCCAAAGATGTTTCGCTGGCCGCAACCTACACCGCGCGCGGCGGCACCATCCGCTACATGGCGCCCGAGCAGTTTGTTACCGGCCATTCCAGCGTGCAGAGCGACGTGTGGGCGCTGGGCGTGATTCTGTATGAGCTGGTCGGCGGGCGGCATCCTTTTGCGCGTCCCGACGCCGAGGATTTTCAGGCGATCCGCGCCATCCAGTTCCTCGATCCTCCCGATCTCGGCGTGATCGTGCCCGGCATCTCGCCGGAGCTGAAGAGCGTGATTGCAACGTGTCTCGAAAAAACGCCGGCATCGCGCTACGCTTCGGCGGCTGAAGTGCGCGAAGCGCTGAAGACCATCATGAAGGCGCTGCAGATCGAGACCGGCATCATTCCCGGCGATGCAGCCGCCAACCTGCCCACCATGGCCGCCGAGCCCGAGAAGCGCACCACGGGATTTTTGTCGATGCTGGCGGAGCGATTTCGCGAGTCGACGCCGGAAAAATCTACGCAAAACTCGCTGGTGGTGCTGCCCTTCACCAATCTCGGCGCGGTCGAAGTGGCGCCGCTCTATGGATTCGCGCTGGCTGACGCAATCAGTGCGCGCCTGGCGCGCATTCCCGGCCTCGTCGTGCGCCCGTCGAGCACGCTCATGTCGCTGCCCATTGCGCAACTCGATCCGCTTGCCATAGGCCAGAAACTGCTCACCTCGTTTGTGCTCGCGGGCAGCTTTCTGCGCTCCGAGCACGGCTTCGATCTCAACTGGCAACTGCTCGATGTGGCTCAGCAGAGCCTGCGGGCGGGCGGAGCGATTCGGGTGGCGTCGCTCGACCTGATTGCGGTTCAGACCGAGATTTCAAACGAGGTCTTTGCTTCACTGCACGGACTTGGCGCCGCGGCCAGCATTGAGACAGTGCAAGGCGAATCCCGGCCCGCAGCTCGCGAGGGCTCTCTGCCCGAACCTATCAGCGAGCGCTATCTGCAGGCCCGCGCGCTGCTGAGCTCGTTCATGGTGCGCACCAGCTCGCGCGCAGATCTCGACCGCGCGCATGCGCTGTTCACCGCAGTCACCGAAGCCGACAAGGAGTTCGCAGCGGGCTGGAGCGGGCTGGGCATAGCGGAGCTGCAATATGTTCGCCACGGCTACGGGGGGCAGACGCACATCATGCGCGCGCGCCGCGCCTTCGACGAGGCGCTCAAGCTCGACCCGGCGTCGACCGAGGCGAATCTTTACCGCATCTACATGCTGGTTTCGCGCGGCGAAAAGGAGTCGGCGCGCCACGGCATCGCCAACCTGCTTTCGTCGGCGGGCAACGACTGGAATGTGCATACGGTTGCGGGCCTGGCGCTGCGCGGCGACGGGATGTATGAAGAGGCGCTCGCCGAATTCAGCCGCGCGTTCAAGCTGAATCCGGCCAATGCGGCGATCCTCTACAACCATCGCGCCCGCGTGTACCACTACCAGAACCAGATCGAGCTGGCCGGCGACGAGCTTGAAAAGGGTCTTGCGCTTGAGCCTCGGCATCCGCTGCTGCGCACCTCGGCGGGGTACCAGCAGATGCGTCTCGGCAACCTGGGCGCGGCCATCGACATTCTTGAAAGCGTGATTCGCGACGATGAATCGGTGCGCATCGCCGTGCCCACGCTGGCCATCTGCTACGTGCAGACCGGCGACCGCGAGCGCGCTGCGGCGCTGCTCAAAGACGACACCATGACCGCGGCCGAAGCCGACAACGAAATGGCATATCGTCTTGCTTCTTATTTCGCCGTCGAAGGCGATTCGAGCGAGGCGCTGCACTGGCTGCGGCGCGCCATCTATCTCGGCAACGAAAACTATCCGTGGTTCCAGAAGAATCCAGCTTGGAATAACCTGCGCACCAATGCCGACTTCGAGCGCATCCTCGACGATTTGAAGAAGAGCTTCCGCAAGAATCAGAGGACGTGGAAGAGGCTGCTGGAGCAGGTGCCGGCAGATGGCGAGTAGGCCCGAAGCGTCCTTTCGATAGGCCGAACATGAATTGTTAGGATGCCTTCGCCAGTTTCCGGCGATTGCGCGATGGGGGCTGCAGAGCTGCCAGCACCGCATTGGGATCGCGATCGATCACCGTGAGGAACGCGCGCGCGGCAGACTCAGGGGTGCGTCGCCCGCCCTCCCAATGCTTCACCGCATCGAGGCTAAATCCAAACGTGTGAGAAAACCGTGCCTGGGTCATCTTCAGCCGATTGCGAATTCTCCTCACGTCCACATTTTCGGGAACATGAACTCTGTAACCAGCCGTCTTCCCGGCCAGAAAACCTTCTGCCTCGTCGAGCCCCTTCATCAGGTCGTTGAAGATGTTTGCCATGTTTCACCTCCTGTAGCTGGCGAATATTTCATCGGCGCGTTTAGCCAACTGATTTCGTTCTTGCCTCGTCAGGTTCTCCTTCACGTTCTTTGCGTATGCAGCCACAAGAAAAATCGGAAAGTTTTCATTACGCAAGATGTAAATCACTCTTGCGCCGCCGCGCTTTCCCATGCCTGCGCGCGGAACACGCACTTTCCTGAATCCGCCCGCCCCCTGGATGATTTCGCCGCACGCCGGGTTCGCCGCGACCATTGCGACGATTTGCGAACGCTCCGCCTCGGTGAAGATGGCATCAGCCGCCTTCAAATAGCCCGGCGTTTCGACGACTGCGTGCATGTACCTTTGTACTCCATTGGACACCTTACGTCAAGGAACGCTAGCTTCCGCTCTCCACTCGCACATAGGGCCGGTACACCGGTTCCCACACATACGCTTCAAGATTGGCGCGCACGTCGTCCATAGCTTCGGCAACACCGTCGGCAATGGCTTGCCGCGCCACGGCCTCGCCCACCGCAAGGCCCGTGTTGCGCGAGTCGGCAATGGGCGGCAGCAGCGGCGCATCAGGACTCTGCCGCGCCGGCGAAAGCGATGCCAGCGTCTTTGCCGCGGCCATAATCATGTTATCGGTCACGCGCCGCGCCCTGGCAACCAGGATGCCGAGCGCGAGCCCCGGAAAAATGTACGAGTTGTTGATCTGCGCGATCCTGATTTTCCTTCCGCCAAATTCGACCGGCGCAAACGGGCTGCCCGTGCCTACCAGCGCACGGCCGTCGGTCCAGCGCAGCAGGTCGGCAGGCGCAGCCTCGCTCTTCGACGTGGGATTCGAAAGCGGAAAGATCACTGGCCGCTGGGTGTGCTTCGCCATTTCGCGCACAATCTCCTCGGTAAATGCACCGGGCTGCGCGCTCACGCCGGCCAGCACGGTTATTCCGGCATTGCGCACCACGTCAAGCAGCGATATGGGCCCCGAACCTGAGAGTTTCCATCCAGCCACATCTTCGCGCCTGCGCACCAGCGGGCGCTGGCTCTCGCGAATTCCCTCGGCGCCCTCCACGAGCAATCCGTACCGATTGAATGCGTAGATCCTTCGCCGCGCTGCGATCTCGCTCAACCCTTCTTCTTTCATGGCGGCAATCAGCAGGTCGATAATGCCGATGCCAGCCGAGCCTGCGCCAAACATGGCAATGGTCTGCTCGGAGAGCGGAATGCCGGTGGCATCGACAGCCGCGAGCAGAGTAGCCGTGGTCACTGCTGCCGTGCCCTGAATATCGTCGTTGAAGGTGCTGAGGCGATCGCGATAGCGGTCGAGTAACCGCGCCGCGTTCACGCCGGCGAAATCTTCCCACTGCAGCAGAATGTGCGGCCAGCGGCGCTCCACCGCGCTTACGAAGGCATCGACAAAGTCGTCATACTCAGGCCCGCGCACGCGCCGGTGCTGCCATCCGATGTAGATGGGCTCATTGAGCAGCGCTTCATTATCGGTGCCAACATCGAGCAGCACAGGCAGGCAGTGGTCCGGCGGAATGCCGCCCAGCGCCGTATAGAGCGCCATCTTTCCGATCGGGATGCCCATGCCGCCCGCGCCCTGGTCGCCGAGCCCCAATATGCGCTCGCCGTCGCTCACCACGATGCAGCGAATCTGGTCGTAACGCGGATGCGCAAGAATCTGCGCGATGCGGTCCTTGTTGGTGTAGCTCAGAAAAAGTCCGCGCGGCTTGCGCCATATCTCGCTGAAGCGCTGGCAACCCTCGCCCACCGTGGGCGTGTAGACGATCGGCAGCAGCTCCTCAGTGTAATGCGCAATCAGCGAGTAGAAGAGCGTCTCGGTGGTGTCCTGCAGTTCGCGCATAAATGCATACCGGGCGAACGGCGTCGTGAGCCCGTCATAGGCGCGCTTGCGCCGCTCGCGCTGGTCGTCAAGCGTGCCAATGTGCGGCGGCAGCAGCCCGTGCAACGAAAACGCGTCGCGCTCGGCCTCGGTAAATGCGGTGCCCTTGTTCAGTCCGGGATTCAATAGCAGGTCGAAGCCCGAGCGCGCAGTGCGCACGACATGTACGTTGGCCTGGCTGTGTCCGGGTGCATTTGTACTCAATGGTGTGGGCTCCGTGGCGGAGTTACGCAGCGGCGAGTGCGGCGCGTGTGCCACTTTCATCATAAGAGAGCGCGGATTGCAGGGTTGTAAAGAGCGTCGCAGGAGAAAAAGAGTTCGTCTGTGTCGTTCAGCTACTCCAGGGATTCAAGAGGGCGGCGCCTGTCGATGAAAAATCCCGCGTGTTGCGCGTAACAATTGTTAATGCGTGGACCAATGCGGTAGCCGCAATCAGCGAATCACGGTAGGAACACGGGTTTGGAACATGAAGCAATGCGCATCTTTTCGCAACTTCGTGATCGATAGGCAGGATGCGGTCAACGAAAGCCGGCTCGACTTGATCCCTCAGCCAATTGCGAAGGAGCATGCCTTGGCGAGAGTCGCGGCGTTCCATCTGTAGCGTGCCTAACTCAAGCTCGAGCATCGTAACAGCCGACAGGTACATGGCTTCTTGGTCTTCGCGTTTTGCCCAGGCGACAACGCGCGCATTCGCCTTGCCGGTTCTCGCCTTCCGCAATTCAGAAATCACGTTTGTGTCGAGCAGGAACATCATGAGAAATCCGCCGCCCGCACCGCTTCATTTCCAAGGCGTGGCGGATCAAATTCGACGTCTCCAGCGCCGGGCATCGCCAGAAGTTCTGCAATATTGCTTTTCTTACCCTTTAATTTTTTGAACTCCTCTATTGTGAGAAGAACGTGTGCAGGGCGACCTCGGTCGGTGATGATAACGGGACCCTTCTTAGCAGCTTTCTTGGCCCGGCTCGTGTCCTGATTGAATTGGCGGCTTGTAATCGTTGTAATGGCCACGAGCGCCCTCCTGTAGAAACGTTTCTACATCATATCACGATTCCGCTCTTTCAAAATCAATCACCACCATCTCCAACCGCCCGCCCAAGCCCGCGGGGGTAAGTCAATCTCAATGACGCGAACCCCTGCACTTCCGCAAAGCGATCGCCGCGCTACCGAAAATTGGTCGCCTCACTCTTTTGGAATCTGGCGATGGGAGTAAACGGCGATTTCGCCGCTCATTTGCCCGGTACGCAATCAAGCGCAGCCCTGTCCCAATGGGCGCAGTTTGCGGCGGCTTCATAGGTGGTTTGCAGGAACTGAAGCAAGGCCGCATCGGGGTCAGCGGAGAGGCGCATTGCTTCATAGGGCAGGATGAATTCTCCGAAGCTGGCGTCGAAGCGGCCTGGAGCGGGCGCGATGGGATACTCACGGTAGCCGGGCGGCTCGGGGTAGGCGTAGCTGTAGAAGAAGGGTTCGATACCGGGCGCCCCTGGCCAGAATCCGCAACTGCTCACCTCGTGCGAGTAGGCATCGCGCGTTACCCGATCGGCCAGGCCGGGCATGCTGGGGTGCTGTGGTGCAGTGCGTCCAGAAAAGCGAGTGCAAGCCAGGTCCATCGCTCCCCAGAAAAGGTGAATCGGGCTCACCTTGCCCTGAAAGCGAGAGCGAAAGACGGTGATGACGCGCGTGGATTCGAGCAGGATGTTTGAGAAGCGCCGGACATATTCCGAGTCGTAGTCCTTGTGCACGTCGTCTTTCTCGAACGGGATCGGATTGGCAATTTCAACGGGCACTGGCCAGATGCGGAGGGGTGTGCCGAGGATTTCGAGCGCGGCCATCACTTCCCGGTAAAACGCGGCCACGGTCATTGGTTCGAGCCGAATGGTTCTGCGATCGCCGTGGGAGGCTTCGACCAGCAGTGCATGGTCGACAAAATCGAAGTCAATCTGAAGGGTTTGATTGCCATAGGGCATCGGCGAGGTGGTCAAGCCGCGAGCGGTGGGGTAAAGGGTCACGCCCCAGCAGTGATTAATGGGCGGCATAAGGGCGAGCCGCACTTTGCCCACGACCTGCATCCAGAGATGAAGAGTGGCGCAGGTTCCACTCCACTCGCTCTGCGGCAGAGCCGGCCAGACAAGGGAGCTTTTGCTCTTGCTGCCGGCTTCAGTCCGGCGCTCGGTAAGAGTGGCTTCGTTTTCCGGGATCTCCATGAAGATCGTTGCCCCCTTCTGTGAAGCACCCCCATTGTGTCACGATTCAGCTCTCTCAAACTCCATCACCACAATCTCCGGCGCCGCGCCCAGGCGCATGGGAGGGCCCCACGTTCCCGCTCCGGTAGATGTGTAGACCTGCAGCTTGCCGAATTTGTGCAGCCCGTGGGTGAACGGCCCGAAGATGCGCTGCGTGAGCCAGGTGTAGGGAAAGAACTGTCCGCCGTGCGTGTGGCCGGAGAGCTGCAGCGCAATGCCCGCGTCTTCGACAATCGGCAGGCGCACGGGCGCGTGATTCAGCAGGATGCTCGGCTGACCCGCGCCGGGGCTGAGGCGTTCAAGCGTGGCGCGCACGCGCAGCGGAAACGTGGCTTCGTGGTAATTGATGCCCAGAACATGAAGTCCGTCGATGGTCACGCACTCGTTCGCCAGCACGTGGATGCCGGCCTTGCGGATGGCCGCAACGTAATCGCCCGCATCATGGAACTCTTCGTGATTGCCGGTGGAAAAGAAGATGCCGAAACGCGGCTTCAGTTCCTTGAGGGGTGCAATCAACCAATCGAGCTTTGCAGTCGATCCATCGTAGAGATCGCCGGGAATGAAGACGACATCAGGCTGGTGGCGCGCCGCCAGCGCTACAACTTTGCGGCAGAATCCGGCCTTGTTGATGTTGCCCAGGTGCAGATCGCTCATCAGCACTGCGCGGCGGCCGCGCCACTGTTCGGGCAGGCCGGGCAGCTCAATCCTGATTAAGCGCTCGCGGATCCTGCGCGCGTTGATGAGGGCATAGGCCCCGGCTATCACGCCGATGGCCGCGATCACGCCGGCCAGAATCGGCCGGTCGAGATTGGGCTGGTTGAGCGGGTCGATGCCCGAGCCAAGCGCCCGCATCAGGTACCACAACGGCCAGGTGATGCAGGCACCGAGAAAAAAGTAGTTGAGGAAGCCAAGCCAGATACATGCGAGCGTATAAAACGCCGAAACAAACCGATTCGAGTGGCGGAAGTTCAGCAGCGCCGCAACTACGAAGCTGAACGAAAGAGCCAGCACGGCAACGCGCAACGCATGCGCCGTCGATGGCGCAAGCCCGGGGAAGAATGCGATCCAGGTATAAACGACAAGCAGGTGCGCGGCAAATAGAATTCCCTGGACTATGACAATTGCCAGTAACGGCCAGGCTTTCAAACAGAACTCCTTCCTCTAATGATGTCATGAACCCGGAGTGGGGTTCCGCGTTGCGGAACCGCTTCGGCGTCGACAACGGCTGCCCTGGTGTAAGCTGATGGTTTACCGCATCGTTCCCGCACAGTCCGCTGGATACCAAACGCAGCCGGGGGAGCCGCATTAACACTTCTTCGTCAAGGAACCTATCGATGAATCTCGGCAAATCGCATGGCTTGATTCTGATTGTGGCGCTCGTCGCCGCGCCCTCGATCATGGAAAAACTGCAGGCGCAAGCGGCCGCGCCCGCAAGCGTCTTCGGCTACAAGACCTTCGATCGAGAGCAATCTGTCGAAGAAAAGTTCCTTGCGGTGCCTAACGCGAGCATGGCTGGCCTGGAGTTGAAGACGCTCACCGCGGCTCCGCACATGGCCGCCACGCCCGAGGATCACAAGACCGCCGAATATGTGGCGGAAAAGTTCCGCGCCGCCGGCCTGGAGACTGAGATCGTTCCCTACCGCGTGTTGCTCAACTGGCCCAAGGCGGTCAAGGTCGAAGCGTGGGATGAGAGCGGCAAGCAGCTTATGAGCGGACCGACGCGCGAACATGTCGACGGCGACCCTTACGATAACGATCCGCGCGTGGTGATGCCCTTCAACGGTTCCTCGGGTTCGGGCGACGTCACTGCCGAGGTGGTCTACGCCAACTATGGCCGGCTTGAGGACTTCAAAGCGCTCGAGGCGCAGCACGTCGACCTGCACGGCAAGATCGTGATCTGCAGGTACGGCGCAAACTTCCGCGGGGTCAAGGTCTACCTTGCCGAACAGCGCGGGGCCGCAGGCGTGCTCATCTACTCAGATCCGCAGGACGACGGCTATTACAAGGGCGATCCCTGGCCCATCGGACCGTGGCGGCCTGAGACCGGCGTGCAGCGCGGCTCAGTTCAGTATCTCTTCAAGTACCCCGGCGACCCCGAGACTCCCGGTGTGGCGTCCACGCCCGATCTGCCCGATTCGGCGCGCGTTTCACCAGACGGCAACCAGCCGCACATCATCTCCATCCCCATCAGCTACCACGACGCTGCGCCCATTCTGCAGGCCCTCAAAGGGCCTGGCGTGCCGCAGGGCTGGCAGGGCGCGCTGCCTTTCCGGTATCACATCGGCCCCGGCGGCGTAAAAGTGCATCTCGTCTCTGACCAGGATTACCAGCGCCGCATTATCTGGGACGTGATCGGCAAGGTGAAGGGCTCTGATTTTCCCGACGACTGGGTGATTGTAGGCAACCATCGCGACGCGTGGGTCTATGGCGCGGTCGATCCCAATAGCGGTACCGCGTCAATGCTTGAAGCCGTGCACGGCGTAGGCGCGCTGCTCAAACAGGGCTGGCGCCCCAAACGCACCATCGTGTTTTGCAGCTGGGATGCAGAAGAAGAGGGCCTGATCGGTTCGACCGAGTGGGTCGAGCAGCACATGACCGAGCTGAACCGCGCTGTGGCTTACTTCAACGTGGATGTGGGCGTCGCAGGCCCCGATTTCGGCGCCGCGGCTGTGCCATCCCTCAAGCAGTTTGTGCGGGAGCTGACTCAAGAGGTGCCCAGCCCAATCTCGGGCAGCTCGGTTTACCAGCGGTGGCAGCTCGAACCCCGTGGAAACGATGAGCATCGCGCCTCAGACGCGCCCAGACTCGACGAGAACGAAGTTCACATGGGCGATCTCGGCTCGGGCTCCGATTTCACGCCCTTCCTGCAACATGCCGGCGTGCCTTCTGCCGACATTGGATCGGAAGGACCCTACGGCGTCTATCACTCCACCTTCGACGATTACGCCTGGTTTACCGAGAATGCGGACCCGCACTTTGAATACCTGCAGGAAATGGCGCGTGTGCTGGGGCTCGAGGCCGTACGAATGGCCGACGCCGATGTGCTGCCGTACGACTACGTCACCTATGCGCACGCCATCAACGCCTATATCGCGTCGGTGAAGAAAAAGGCAGGCGAGGCGGACCTGGATTCGCTGGACTTCGCTCCCGCCGAGGCGGCCGTCGCGCGATTTACCGCAGCGGCGCAGCACGCCCACAGCCTGCAGGAGGAAGCCAACGGCGACTTGGTCAACCTGAACCGAACGCTGCGCTCGGTCGAGACCGACCTGCTGACCGACGCGGGCCTGCCCAACCGCCCCTGGTACAAGCACACCATCTACGCCCCCGGCGAATACACGGGGTACGCAGCAGTGGTCCTCCCCGGCGTAAGCGAAGCCGTCGAAGCCAGGAACGCGCCCCTCGCCGCCAGCCAGCTCCAGGTGCTGACCGAGGCGCTGAACCGCGCCGCGCAAACCCTTGAAGCGGCTCGGTGATGACCAGGGTGGGCGCCCCCCGCGAGCGGTGCATCTTGGTGCCAGGTTGGAAAACGATGGACCTGGAACGGGACGGTCCGGGTGTCACAGATCATAGATACCCCAGATCCCTGATCCTCGTTTCGTTGTCCCCTGCTTTTCCGGAACCTTCGCCAATCCCGCACGTCTAATCAGGTACGCACTTTGTGCTGATCGTCTGAAAGCTACGGGGGTGCATCGGCATGTGCGCCCCGCCTACTCCAATCCCCATGGGGTGACTGCTTGCGGACAAGCGATATTTTGCATTCGTGGGGCAAGGTCCTGCGGGGCCACACCCCCATGCTCTCAATCGAAATCACGCGTGAGTGCCCGCTGCGCTGTCCAGGCTGCTACGCGTACGGCGAAAACCACCTGGGCGGCGAAACCACGCTGCGGCAACTGAACGACAAGCGCGGCGACGAACTGGTGCGCGGCGTGCTCCAGCTTGTGGATCGGCACAAGCCGTTGCACGTAACGCTGGTGGGCGGCGAGCCGATGGTGAGGCATCGCGAGCTCAGCCGCATTCTGCCCGAGATTTCGCGGCGCGGAATTTATTCCATGGTGGTGACGAGCGGCATCATAACCCTTCCGATGGAATGGATGGCGTTGAAGCGCTTCACCGCCGCCATCTCAATCGATGGGCTGCCCGAGCACCACAACGTGCGCCGCAATCCTGCCACCTACGAGCGAATTCTTGCCAACCAAGCCGGGCGGCGTTTCAACGTGCATTGGACAATCACGGCGCAGATGCTGGCGCGGCACGGCTACCTGGAGAAGTACGTGCGATTCTGGAGCGAGCGGCCCGAGGTGCGGGACATCTGGGTGAGCATTTACTCGCCGCAGCGGAGAGAAGTCAGCGCCGAGCGGCTGAGCAGAGAACAACGCGAGTATGTGGCGAGTGAGCTGCCTCGGCTGCGCGAACGCTATCCCAAACTGCTTACCCCCAAGGGATACGCGCAGGCGCTGCTCCGCCCACCGGCGTCGCCGGAGGAGTGCACCTTCTCCCGGCTCTCGAAAAACTACTCGGCCGATTTGAAGACGCATGTCGAGCCGTGCGTGTTTGGGGGCGATCCCGATTGCAGCCAGTGCGGCTGCTCGGCCAGCGCGGCCAGCCACTGGGTGAGCGGGATGAGCATTGCCGGTCCGCTGAAGGCCAAGCACCTGCTGCAGGGGTCGATGCGCATCGGCAGCGCGGTGGCAAAGATGAAGCGCCTGGCAATGCCGGCATGGATGGAGCGGGACCGCAGCCAGATTGAGCAGCAGCAGGAAGCAAGCCTGGTGCAGATTTCGATGGAGTGAAGAGGCAGGGAACAGGGAATAGGGAGGAATCTCGCCGACCCGTTTTGTTCAACTGTTTATCTATTTAAAGGCCCGCGGCTGAAGCCGCAATTTTTGGGGTTCTCTTCAGGGGCCTGAAGGCCCCTGCTCCCTCCAGAGCCCACACAGAAACCCGCGCACTTCTCCCTCGAACGTGTACCTGCTTTTCTGCTCCCTGTTGCCTATTCCCTATTCCCTGGTCTCTGTACGGCTCCCGCCAGCGCGCACGCGCCGAAGATCGCTCCCATCACCACCAGCGAGGCGAGGATCGGGATTTCGATCCAGTGGGCGAGGAGCATCTTGAGCGCGACGAAGCCGAGCAGCGCGCCGAGGCCGTAGTGCAGATATCGGAAGCGGTCGAGCATCTCGGCGAGAGCGAAGTAGAGCGAGCGCAGGCCGAGCACGGCGGCGATGTTCGAGGTATACGCGATGAAGGGATTGTGAGTGACGGCGAGCACGGCAGGGATGGAGTCGGTGGCGAACAGAAGATCGGTGAATTCGACAGCCACGATCACCGGCAGCAGCGAACCTCGTGCGGGCTGCAGTCGGCGAATCCACTCGGGAATGACGGCCCGGGCCGAGCCGCCGCGCAGCAGCTTGACGGCCGCGTAGAGCAGGAAAGCACCGAAGAGCCAGGTGATCCAAGCATAACGACGGAGCAGGGTGATGCCCATGCCTATAAAGAGAGCGCGAAGCACGATGGCGCCCCAGACCCCCCAGGCGAGCGCGGTGTGCTGGCGCTGGCGGCTGATCTGAAAGCCCTCGAAGAGCAGCAGGAAGACGAAAAGATTGTCGATAGAGAGCGAAGCCTCGATGGTGTATCCGGCAACGAACTCGAGCGCGGGTTGGCGGCCCTGGGCAAAGGCGATCCAAAGGGCAAAAGCTGCGGCCACGATAACGAACGCGCCGGAGCCGAGCCACGCGGAGGCCGATGCCTGGCGGTCCTGGTGTCGATGGCCGGGCAGAAACGAGTCGGCCACCAGCAGCACCGCTACGGCCAGGTGAAACCCGATCCACCAGACATAGGAAACGCCTGCGAACATAGGTGGATGCTAACAAAGGCAGGGACTGAGGCGAAGGGACTAAGGGGCTGCTTCTAGCTTCTAGCTTCTGGCTTCGGGCTTCTGGCTATTGGCTACCGGCTGTCGCCAGCATTCGTGCCACTTTAGGTCGAGCTTTTGCATCTGCAATAACGAGAGGTCAACGTGGGCCAACTAACGGCACAGATGCGGGCGGAGGTGACAGATCGGCATGGCGAGCGGCCGCGGGTGGTGATTGTGGGCGGAGGGTTCGCCGGCATCCACGCGGCACAGGCGCTCAAAGACATGCCGGTGAAGGTCACGCTGATCGACCGGCGCAACCATCATCTGTTCCAGCCGTTGCTGTACCAGGTGGCGCTGGCGGTGCTGTCGCCGGCTGATATCGCCCAGCCCATCCGCTCAATACTGAGCCACCAGAAGAACGCTGAAGTGCTGATGGACGAGGTGATGGGGATCGACGTCGCGGCGCGGCAACTGACTCTGGGCTCAGGCGCGCGCGTGGCTTACGATTACCTGGCGCTGGCCACGGGCGCGAGCCACTCGTACTTTGGGCACGAGGAGTGGGCGCCGCTGGCGCCGGGACTCAAAACCGTTGAAGACGCGCTCGAGATCCGCCGGCGCGTGCTGCTGGCCTTTGAGCTGGCCGAGCGGCAGATGCTGGAACAAGGCTGGCATCCGCCGCTGAATTTCGTGGTCATCGGCGGCGGCCCCACGGGCGTGGAACTGGCCGGAGCCATCAGCGACATTGCCCAGCTTTACATGAAGCACGACTTCAGGCACATCGATCCGCGGAAGAGCCGGGTGCTGCTGCTCGACGGGGGCCTGAGGCTGCTGGCCGCGTATCCCGAAGACCTTTCGGCCAAGGCCGAAGAAACGCTAGAGCAGCTTGGCGTCGAGGTGCACACTAAAACGCAAGTGAGCGGGGTGGGCCCGGGATGGGTTGAGTCCAACGGCGAGCGGATTGATTCGGTGGTTACGCTTTGGGCGGCCGGCGTGCAGGCGTCGCCGCTCGGCAGGCTGCTGGGAGCGCCGATCGACAATCGCGGCTGCGTCATCGTCGACGACCGGCTGAATCCACCGGGACTGCCTGAGGTGTTTGTGCTGGGCGACCTGGCGCATCTGGTTCAGGATGGGCGTCAGATTCCCGGGGTGGCGCAGCCGGCCATGCAGATGGGCGACCACGTTTCGAAGGTCATTGCCGCCGATCTCGAAGGCAGGCCGCGGCCGGCGTTTCGCTACTTCGACAAGGGCGATATGGCGACCATTGGACGCATGGCCGCCGTGGCCAAGGTGGAGTGGCCCTTCAAGGCGCACATGAGCGGGCTGCCGGCGTGGCTCACCTGGATTGTGGTTCACATCTTCTTCCTCATCGGCTTCAGAAATCGCATCTTTGTGTTCTGGTCGTGGATCTGGACTTACTTCACCTTCAGGCGCAGCGCGCGGCTCATTACCGGCGATCAGAACCTGCCGGGATGGAAAGAGCGGATGAACGCTGGAGAAGCGGGCAACTCGAACGCCGCTGACTGAGTAAGACGCCGGCTTCCGTTCAGCCCGATTCGTGCTCCAATTTTCCCGGCTTCCCTCTTGACAATCGGAAACCATTTGGTTACGGTTATTGGTAACCAAATGGTTTCCGCTGGATCCAGACAACGCGACCTTATCTTTCGAGCCATCGCCGATCCCACGCGGCGCGAGATCCTCAAAGTGCTGCGCGCCAACCAGCACACCGTGGGCGAGATTGCACAGAATTTCTCGATGAGCCGGCCGGCGGTTTCAAAGCATCTTCGCCTGCTGCGCTCTGCCGGGCTGGTGGTCTCCCGCAGAGAGGGCACGGCGAGCCGTTGCAGACTGAATGCCGGGCCATTGCGGACGGTGGACGATTGGCTCCGCGACTACGAAACCTTCTGGTCTGAAACCATGCAAGGCCTCAAAACCTATGTGGAGAAGCAGAAATGAACACAACCATGCAGAGCAACACGATTGTTCAGGAAATCGCGATCAAGGGCAGCGCGGAACGAATTTTTGCGGCGCTCACCGACAGGCAGGAGCGCATGAAGTGGTGGGGCGGCCCCGGAGGACGATTTCGCATCACCCAATTCGAATCGGATCTGCGCCCCGGCGGCAAGTGGATCATGTACGCCGAATCCATTGACAGCAGGCCGGTCACAATTCGCGGAGAGTATCGTGAAATCGATCGTCCGCGCCTGCTGGTCTTCACGTGGCTCCCTGACTGGTACGAGAACGCCACAGAGTCCCTGGTGCGCTGGGATCTCGACGAACGCGACGGGGTGACGACCGTCCGGCTTACGCACTCAGGTTTGGCGACTGAAGCTTCGCGTGTGAGCCATCGCGGCTGGCCGCAGATTCTCGCGTGGCTGCAGGGTTACATCGAATAGGCAAGGTCGCATCGATTCAACCAATGTAGTAATGCTCGGCCTGGGATTCGTCCGTACCGGCCTTGAGCTGGTCAAAGAAAAGCCGCGCGAAGATAAAGCCATATATCAGGCTGCCCGCGCCGGAGAGCGTATGCGGCGACTGAAGAGAAAGTGCGCGAGCAAAAGCAAAGCTCCGGCCAGGCTCACTATAGCGTCAGTACCGGGCATACCGCGCGGTCCCCAGTGCGCGTAGCCGCGTCCATCGAGCCAGGCCATATAAGCCACCGGCAGATTGCCGAGCGAGTTGATGATGGCGTAGCGTGTGCTGCCGCTTTTGCCCGAGTTGCCGAGGAACTCGAGTGAAACACCCGTGAAGAGCGCGTAGCAGGCTCCGATAGTGAAGAGAAAGAGCACGGTGCCGGCGAAGTAGACTGCCGGGCGCATGGGTCCAATGGCGAGGACGGCGAGCGCCGCGGCATTGACCAGACCGGCCAGCAGATAGGCAACCGAGGCGCGAATGCGCACCGGGATGAGTGAGACAGCGAGCGCGCCCAGGGTGGTGAGCAGCGCGCCGGCCAGGCCATTGATCCACGCCACTGCGGAACCGCTCACGCCGTAGTCGCGGGCCAGCTCGGGCAACAGGCCGAGCATGCCTCCGCTGCACATGGGGAAGGTGATGAGCAACGCGTAGGGAATCGCCTCCCAGCGCAGAAATGTGGCCTTGAACTCGCGCCAGATGAGCCCGGCAGTTTGGCTGACGCTGTGCTCGCTCAGAACAGGCTGCGCGGAAGCGGCAAAGACAAACAGTGCGGGAAGCGCAACCAGCGCGGCAATCATGCATCCCAAAGCGAAGAGCGTATTGCGCTGCGAGCATGAAACCAGGAGGAAGGTGGCGACCGCGCCGAAGGCCAGCGAACCGCATTGGTAAAAAGAGCCGGCGCGGCGGCGGCTTATATCTCTGCGCAGCGTGCCCATCATTCCGCCGCAGGCAGCCGGGGCCACCACCCCGATGCAGGCGGCGATGAGGAGCAGCGCAACCGCCCGCGAGGACGAGAGCCTCGGCTCGTGAAACGCAAGCAGCAGAGCGAATGCTGAGAACACTGCCGCGAGCAGAAGCCACGACCGGCGGCGAATGAAGAAATCGGTGACCGGACCCCACAGAAAGTAGATGGCATGGGGCAGGCTCAGCAGGGCCACGATGCTGGCCGCGCGTGCAGGATCCACGCCCTCGTTGCGGAGCAGGTAACTGAGCCCGCCGTCGACCAGGCCGAGGGCGATGACCGCGTCGGGCGCGCTGAGAAAGATGAAGAGCCACGAGCGCTCGCGCGGGATGGAAGAAGCATCGCCCTCGGCGCTGGCACACGGCGCTGGTTGCATGGGAATCAGCGTATCAGAAGGGCGGCTTTTCGACCCGGTTTCCCGCCTGGCAGGGGGCTGCGGTCAAGTAAACTGGAAGTGTCATGCTCGACTTGGGATTTGTGCGATCCAACCTGGAGTTGGTGGAAGAAAAGCTGCGTGCGCGCGGCGCCGATCCGGCTGTTTTGCTGGGGGATTTCAGGGCTCTCGATCAGAAGCGGAGACAGGCTATTACGGCGGCCGAACAGGCCAAGGCGCGGCGCAACGAGCTGAGCCAGCAGGT
>DATJSB010000094.1:0-8874 GCA_035504315.1 Occallatibacter sp. | reverse complement strand
ATGTGGGTGAACATGGGCAGCTTGGTGACGTCGCTGAACATGATGAATGCAAAGAAGACGAGCAACACCAGGAAGGCGGCCTGGTAGATGCGCTCCTTCACGATGAAGTTGATGTCGCGCTTCATGAAGCTCTCGATGACCAGGAACATGATCATGCCGCCGTCGAGGATGGGGAAGGGAAGCAGGTTGAGGATGCCGAGGTTGATGCTGATCTCGGCAGCGAGAGTGAACTTGGGCTGCCAGCCCTTGATCTCGGCCGCTTCGCCCGCCATGCGCGCAATGCCTACCGGCCCCTGAAGCTGCGTGATGGCGACCTTGTGCGTGAACAGGCGCTGGAGAACCTCAAGGACGATAAAGGTATTCTGGCTGAAAAACTGATTGGATTTGGCGATTGCCTGTGCCAACGGGAGAGGCCGGTTTCGAAATGGCACCGCCGCAACCGTAAAGCCGAGCTTGTAGCCGGAATCGAGCTTAGCGGGATGTCCGATCAGGTTCAATGTCTGGCCATGGCGCAGAACGGTGAGGTTGATCGGTTTTCCTTGCCCCTCCTGCATGTAAACGAGCAGCGACGTAACGGTATGGAACGGGTGACCGTCAACCGCCTCGATTGCATCGCCGGCGCGCAGGCCGGCTTGATCGGCCGGCAGGCCTGGGGACACGTCGTCGACCTTGATGGGACCGTAATACTCCTGCGGCAGAAGACCTTCGTCGGTAATGTCGAAAGTGTCAGTCCTTGCAGAGGCAGGAACCTGGAGGTTGAGCACCAGCGTCTGGTCGCCACGTTGAACGGTCACCGGCACGGTCTGATTGGCGCTTAGCCGCGATTGCGCATCGATCTCGTCCCAGTCGGGATTGTTGAAGACATCGAAGCGCAGAATCCGGTCGCCGGAATGGAGACCAGCCTGGTCGGCAGGCGAATCGGGAATGACCCACTCCAACGTGGGTGTTTTGACTTCGATGGCGGGCACTTCGTTGATGAAAGCGAAGTAGAAGACCATGAGCACCACGGCCAGGATGAAGTTGGCAATAGGCCCGGCCAGGCCGATGAGCATGCGCTGCCAGCGGGGGTGGGCAAGGAAGGAGCCGGGGTCGTCGATCGGAGCGCCTGAGCCGGAGGCAACCGCGCCCATGCCGGGGAGCTTTTCGTACGCCTGGACGACAACGGGAGTGCCGGGAACCTCGAGGTTCTGCTCAGGACTTTCGCCGGTCATCTTGACAAAGCCGCCGAGCGGCAGGAGGCAGACTTTGTAGTCGGTCTCGCCGTATTGAAAGCCGAAGAGCCGCGGACCGAAACCGATGGAGAAGGCTTCGACGCGCACTCCGCAGAGCTTGGCGACGATGAAATGTCCGGCCTCGTGCACCACAACCATGATGCCGACGAGGACGATGAAAGCGACGGCGGAGACGAGAAAAGCGTGCATAACTCTACAACAGATCCTTTGAAAACTCCGGGATAACGGTGATCCAAGCCCTTCCGAGGGGAAATTGCCAGGCGGTCGGCGAGGATGGTGCCTGCGTCAGACGTCTGCGCGAATCAGTTTTTTACATAGATAACCGCATGAGCCATTTGACGCGCCTCCCGGTCAGCAGCGAGCACCTCCCCAATGGTAGTTGGATGCGCCTCAACCGTGGATGCGAGCACTCTTTCAATTGTACGCGGGATTCCCATAAATGGAATTTTCCCAGCAAGAAACGCCTCGACGGCGACTTCATCGGCGGCATTGAGCGCAATGGCGTGCGCGCCGCCTTTTTCCGCAGCCGCAAAGGCCAGGCGCAGGCAAGGGAAGCGCTCGAAGTCAGGCTCTTCAAACTCCAGATGGCGCAACGAAGCCAGATCGAAGGTGAGCGTGGACGCCGGGCGCTCAGGAAAGGCGAGGGCGTAAAGAATGGGCAGGCGCATGTCAGTGACGGAGATCTGCGCGAGGATCGAGCCGTCGACGTATTCAACCATGGAGTGCACCGTGGATTGCGGATGCACGATGACGCGCACCTGGCTGGACGGTACGTCGAAGAGCCGGCAGGCCTCGATGACTTCAAGGCCCTTGTTGAGCATGGTGGCCGAGTCGATGGTGATGCGGCGGCCCATGACCCAGGTGGGGTGTTTAAGGGCCTGCGCCGGCGTGATCGTCGCGAATTGATCGAGCGGCGTGGTGCGAAACGGTCCACCCGAGGCAGTGAGCCAGATGGCTTTCACTTCCTGGTGGGCGCCCACGCGCAGGCACTGGTGGACGGCGTTGTGTTCGCTGTCGATGGGCAGGATGGGAACTTTGCGCTCGCGAGCGGCTGCGGTCAGGATTTCTCCCGCGGCTACCATGCACTCCTTGTTAGCCAGGCCCACGGGTTTGCCGGCCAGGATGGCGGCATGAGTAGCCTCGAGGCCGGCGACGCCGACAATGGCGGAAACCACGAAGTCAGCTTCAGGATGCGTGGAGACCGCGACGGTGCCTGGGGTGCCGTAAACTACGTCGATTCCAGTGATGCCGGCCTGGCGCAGGCGGACGGCGAGCCGGGACGCAAGCTCTTCTGTGGCGAGGGAAACCAGCCGGGGGAGCCAGTGAACGGCCTGGGTGAAGGCCTCGTCGATGTTGCGGCCGCAGGCCAGGGAGGCGACGGAATAGCGGTCGGGAAACTGCTCCACGATGGAAAGGGTGCTTTGGCCGATGGAGCCGGTGGAACCGAGGATGGCGAGACGCTTCAAATTCTTCTTTCCTGGTGATCTCTTTCTATTATCGCTCGCCCATAAAGATGAAATTTGGGCTGCGGAGATCTGGGAGTCGCAGAATGGAAGAAAGCCGGACGGCGCCCTATTCCCTACTCCCTGATTTTTAGAACCTCTGATGGATCGCCTGCGCGTACCAGAGCGCCGGAGCGGCAAGCAGCAGGGCATCAATGCGGTCGAGCACGCCGCCGTGGCCGGGGAGCAGGCTTCCGGAGTCCTTGACGCCTGCAGAGCGCTTGATGGCCGACTCGGCCAGGTCGCCCACCTGGGCAGCAATGTTGACCACCACGGCCAGGCCGAACCAGTACCAGGTCTCATCGGGGAATGAGAGCAATGCGGAGTCGTGGGCCTGGAGGACGTGGCCGAGCCAGATCAGGATTTCCGCAGCCACCAGGCTGCCGGCCACCGAGCCTATTGCACCCTCCCAGCTCTTGGCGGGGCTGAGCTGCGGCGCCAGCTTGTGACGCCCCCAGGCGCGGCCCACATAGAGTGCGGTGGAATCGCCGGCCCAGACCACGCAAAGAAGGAAGGCGACCAGCGAGGGGCCGTTGGGCTGTTCATGGAGCGAGGGCAGTGCCAATAAAGTGGAACCGACGTAGAACATGCAGAAGATTGAGGCTGAAGCGTCGGCCAGGACCTGCTCCACCGGCCCGCGGAAGGTGCAGAGAAGAAGCAAGCCGATGTTGAGGGCGCTCAAGATGGCGGGAGTGAAGTCGGGCCATTCGTAATTGCCGGCAAAGAGCAGAAGTAATGCAACTGCAACAGCGATACGCGGAGGCCTGGCGCCGCGATTCCGGGTAAGTCCCAGGTACTCCCACCCGGCAAGAGCGGCGACAATGGCGACGGCGCAGACGAACAGGCCGTGCCAGCGGGAAGGAAGAAACACCAGAAAGAGGACGAGTGGAACAAGTATGACAGCGGTGAGGACACGTTTCATTCAGGGTTGAGAATACACCGCCGGGGTGGGGTGGGGGCTAAGCGAATGGGCGACAATTTAAACAGATTGTCTGTTTATTGACAAATTGTTTGATATTTGCCATGATTAAGCCGTCAGAGCAACGAATGGTTCGCGAAGGAGGGAGTCATGAATTATGGGTTGAGCGATCAGGTCCGGGAAGTCGCAGCTCAACGGTATATTGAGCCGGCAATTCGGGAAGGCCGAACGAAGGTTTCCGTTGCAGTTCGGGACTTAATGCGCGATCTCGAACCGCTTGGATTTCCTGCTAGGAATTGGCCACAAATATGCACAGCTATCCAAGCGCACAAGTTTCTTAGATCAAATGGTCTGGAGATCGAAGCGGTCGACGGCCCTCCGAAAAAACAGAGCCCGACAGTCATCGTCCATTATCGCGTCATTGGTACTCGGGTGTCTGCAGAGTTGCCGGTCAACGGACCGGAAGCAGTGCGCATAGAGCGCAGCGATGAGACCGCCGAAGAATGGGCGCACCGAATGACCGGGAAGTTGTTCGGTCTGATGAAGGAGGAGTTTGCCGCGTTTGGCGGAGGCGAAGCTTTCCTCCGTTGGGTGCGGTCAGAAGACGAGGACGAATCGAAATGAGCCGTATTTGCTGGGACACGATGCTTCTGATTTATCTCCTCGAAGGCAATCCAGACTTTCGTCCGCGAGCTGATGCGCTTTTGGCGCGTTCTCGCGTACGTGGCGACTCTCTTTTCACAACTTGTCTGGCAGTTGGGGAAGTGATGGCCGGAGTGGCGCGATTCGATAACCCGATTAAGGCTTCCGCGGTGCGAAAAACTCTGGACGAAATGGGATTTCGGTATCTTCCGTTCGATGTGGGTTCGATGCGTCAGTTCGGCCTTCTACGTGGCAGGGAAAAGCTGAAGATCGCTGACGCAATTCACTTGGCCTGTGCATCGTCAGCCGGTATTGACCTGTTTCTAACTGGAGATAAAGAGCTCACTAGACTAGATGTGCCAGGGATCCAGTTCATCGCCGATTTCAATACGCCGATTTTGTAGGAATCACATGCCGTGTTCCAGTTGAGGCCTCTCAGCTAGCCGCGATGTGGATGCGGTCGATGTCTTCCTCCACTTCACCGCAAGCTTCGCCGAGGCCGCCGTAGCGACGCTCACGCTGTTGAAATGCGGCAATGGCCTCAAGCAGGTGAATACCCCGGAAGTCAGGCCATAGGCGTTCAGTGACGAAAATCTCGGAATAGGCGATTTGCCACAAGAGGAAGTTGGAAATGCGGAGCTCGCCCGAGGTGCGGATGAGCAGGTCGGGGTCGGGCATGTGCGCGGTGTAGATATGGCGGTGAATGTCCTGCTCGGTGATGTGGTCCAGGGGGATATGCTTCTGGTGGACTTCAGCGGCCAGCGCGCGGAAGGCATCGACCAGTTCGCTGCGCCCCCCGTAATTGAGGGCCAGGGTGAGGGTCGTACCGGTGTTGCGCGAGGTGGTTTCTTCAACCCAGCGCATCTTGTCCTGCACCTCGGGCGGCAGGTCGTGGGTGCGGCCGATATAGCGCATTCGTACGTTGTTGTCCATCATGCGCTGCACGTTGCTCTCCAGGTAGCTCTTGAGCAGGCGCATCAGGAAGTTGACCTCGGCGCGGGGGCGGCGGAGGTTATTTTCGAGCGAAAAAGCGTAGAGAGTGAGCCAGGGAAGGCCGATGCGCGAGGCCGTTTCAGTGACCAGTTGAACGCTGCGCGCCCCCTGCTGATGGCCAAGAAAGCGCTTGAGCGAGCGGCGCCCGGCCCATCTGCCGTTGCCGTCCATGATGATGGCGACGTGCTGGGGCAGTGCCTCAGGCTTGAGCGTCGCGTAGACAGCCCGCTCGTCGGGGGGCAATTCATGGATTCGAAGCGTGGATAAAGATTGCAAGAATCCGCCTTGCTATCGATTATACGAAGCCTCGCGCAAGGTTGATCTACCACTTTGTTATTAGCGAAATAATGCGCAGAGCAGCGTTTGCCGCCGCATGAGACCGATGAATCGCTTGAAGGGTTAGAAGCGCTTGAACGCGTTGCAGGTTGTGCGCAGAATCGCTCAACGCTGCCGGTGCGGAAGCTGCGCCGGCGCGTTGAGTACAGGCAAAGGAGATGCGGACTAAGCGGTGCGGCGTTGGCCCATGGCGGAGTCGCGCGCCGCGCTCAGCACCAGCGTGCGATGCAGCGTGTCAAGCATCGGCAGCGCGGCAGCAATCTCGGCCAGGAACGGATCGTTGAAGATGGCGGCCACTTCCTCTTCGCGGCGGCTGCGGGCGTCGCGGACAAGCTGGCAGACGTCAATCTCAAGCGCCATGGCCAACCGCTCAAGCGAGCCGAGAGTCGGAATGGCCTTGCCGTTTTCGATCTTGGAGATGTAGGTGCGCGGCACCTGCATGCGGCCGGCGAGCTGGCGCTGGCTGAGATGGCGGGCACGGCGAATGTCGCGCACCTGTGCAGCCACCTGCAGGCCGGCATTTTCGGGCTGGCCGTGCTGGCTGGTTACAAGCTGGGGAGCAAGACGAACCGGCTCCTCGACATCGAGGGGTCTGCGGCACCTTCTGCAAAGGGAGTTTTTTGTCCTGTATTGGACGATGTGGCAGTCTCTGTAAGCGCAGCGCACGATTTCACGTGTTTCCACGCAAGCTGAAGTTAGATCCATCGGGCGATTGCGGAGCGCCAGAGCGGGCTCTCCGCGGTGCATCGTTTTTGCACCACGACTGGTGATACTGTGGGGGAGATGAACCATAATTGTCAAGTAGAAACTTGGTGTCAAACCGATGACACAGGGATCATACCCGAAAATAACCCGAAAATCACGAACCAAGTTGTGCAACAGGGGGAAAAATAAATATGAATCGTGCAGATGAGGCCCACAATCGCGAGGCGGCCTGGAGGTTGTTGACGGAGTGGACGGCGAGCGAAAATCTGCGCAAGCATGCGCTGGCGGTAGAGGCTTGCGTGGTGGCCTGCGGCGAGGCCGAGGCCGACCGCATGGGATTGGCCGGCCAGGAGCGCGAGGCGCTTGTGGAACTCTACGCGACCACGGCGCTGCTGCACGATTTCGACTACGAGCGCCACCCGACGGCTGCAGAACACCCGTTTGTGGGTGTGCGTGAGCTGGAGCGGCTGGGCTGGCCTGAGGCGATGCGGACGGCGATCCTGGGACACGCGCAGTATTCGGGAGTTCCGCGCGAGACGCACCTGGCCAAAGCGCTGTTTGCCTGCGACGAGCTGGCCGGATTTCTGACTGCGTGCGCGCTGGTGAAGCCGAGCAAGTCGATCCGGGATGTGGAAGTTCCAAGCGTGCGCAAAAAGATGAAGGACAAGGCGTTCGCGAAGGGCGTGAACCGGCAGGACGTGATTCAGGGCGCAGAGGAGCTGGGCGTGGATCTGGATACGCACATTGCTTTTTGCATAGAGGCGATGAAGAAGAGGGCGGAGGTGCTGGGGTTGTGATGCGGCAGCGCTCCGGGCCTTGTTGATCGGCGAAGACGAGCCCTCCTCATCGGTTTCAACGGGAATGGCTGGATGCAATCCGCAGGATTATGAAAGCGCCGAAAATGATCACGAACACCAGGACGACAAGCGTGGTTTTGACGGCTGTATGAATCTGGCTGCGCAGTAGGTCGGGATAGTAGAAACTGTCGGGGTCTTTGGGGTCGTAGCGGATGGTCACCGTCTCTCCGCCGATTAACTGAAACAGGGGCGAGTTCTCAGGAACGCCGAATTCGGCGGAGTGCACGGCGCCCTGAGTGTCGGTCCATGTGAGCTCGTCATCCGACGACCAGATGTCATACTCTTGCCCCCGGTAGTATTCCTCCGTCTTTTGCTCTGTCGAGGACTTGATCGTGGCTTCGGTCTGAACCCACTTGTCGTAGCCACGCAAGCGTTCCCAAATCTCAATGAGCATAATGGCCATAACTTTAGCATGGAGAACGGCGGCGATCGCGCTGACCGGATAACTCAAACGAAAGAACGCCAGCCGAAACGGCACAGCAGCATGAATCCCAAGCCGGGACAAATCTGCGGTTGCACGATCGAGAATCGCCGATAATCTGCTTATGCATGCGGCCACCGTTTCCGGCAGATTGATCATCGTTTGTGGATTGCCCGGTTCCGGCAAGACGACACTTGCCAAAGCGCTCGAGACCAGAGTCGGTGCTGTTCGCCTTTCTGCCGACGATTGGATGGAAGCACTTTCGCTCAGTCTCTACGACGAACAGAAACGGGAAAAGATCGAGGCGCTGCAATGGAAGCTCGCGCAGGAACTGCTGGTGCGGGGCCTTATCGTAATCATTGAGTGGGGCACCTGGGGAAGGTCCGAGAGGGACGCCTTACGGCTGGGAGCGCGAGCCCTTGGCGCTGCTGTCGAGCTACATTACCTTTCGGCGCCCGAGGATGTTCTGTTCGATCGAATCCGATGCCGAGGCATGGAGAATCCCGCAATTGAACGCGAAGCCGTGACCAGGTGGTCGGAGATATTCCAAAAGCCTACAACTGAGGAGATGGCTCTCTTTGACGAGCATCTTGTTCGGGATGTTTCCCCAGCTTAGCAGGGCAATCGCATTTGGAATTGGAATCACGAGCTCCAGTGGTTTTGAAAGGGCACCACCGGCTTCGCCGACCCGCAATGGATGAAACGGGCGAAGCGCATCGAGTAGAGTGAGGTCGTGAGTTTCTTTGTAGGGCACGGCTTCAGCCGTGCCACAAGAATCCGCTAAATCGACCGGGCTTTAGTGTCTGCGCGAGAAATCAGATTTTGTTGAACGACTCGAAGCGAAATGCCCGCGGCTAAAGCCGATTCGATCATTGGCGCCTGGGTTCAGCAACCTGAAGGTTGCTGCTCCCTCCCACGGGCGAGCCGAATCGGTTCTCACGCAGACACTTTTAGCCCCTGGGGGATGTATCATGCCTCATTCTGAAACCACCCCTCGGTGGCTAAAGCCAGAATCTTTCTCTCGCGCCTGCTTCGGCACGGCTAAAGCCGTGCCCTTTCAAAACATAATCTTTCCGCAATTGATTACAGCATGCACATACAGCTTGAAGAGGCTTACGGCAGCGGGTTCTTGCTGCGCAGTTCGGCCACGATCTCGGCGGCTGCGGCGCGCGCCGCATCTTCTTTGTCGGGCGGAAAGCTGATGGCGCCCACGCGGGCGTGGCCGCCGCCGCCGTAGCGCTCGCAGATGGCGGCGAGGTTGACCATC
>DATJSB010000093.1:0-4433 GCA_035504315.1 Occallatibacter sp. | reverse complement strand
CCCCAATACCGCTAATTTCAATCGTGAGCGCAGCGCCGTTGCGCTTCACGCTGGTGGCGTTGATCCAGACCGGGCTTTGATCGGGGCTTTGCATCTCGGCAGTCAGGCCGTCTTGCGTGTTTACGATTTTGATAAGGATGTGAAGTGTTGTTCCGCCCGCGTCAAGCGTGCCCGACCAAGTTCCATCGACATCGCTGGGAACCGCAGGCTTTGCCGCCTGAGCCGCTGGTTTCAGTGCCGGGGTGCGTTTGAGGTCCAGTTCGAGGGGCTGGCCCTGCGACCATGTGCCGTCGATCTCCGACCCGTCCTTGTTGACGGCGCCTTCATACGTCCCGTGAACGGTGTCGACCGTCAGACTCAGCTTTGAGTCCTTGAGCGTAATGGTAGTCACAGGAATGCCGTTCACCCCCTGATCCACGCTGTCGAGCGTGGCCGACAACGTGCCGTCGGTGGCCGCGTGAATGTGAAACACCAAGCGCAACGAAACTCCGCCCGCGCTCAGTGTTCCCTGCCAGTCGCCGGCAAGCTGGGTTTGGGCGCTGCACACGGGAACAAGCGCGAATAATACGATGGCGAGGAAAGCCACGTGGCGAATTTTGATTGCATTCATAGTGGTTGCCTTTCGCGATGCAGTGTACCCACAAACCGGGCCACGCTCTGTGACCACGTTCACGGGCTGAGGTTCGTTCCTTCTTCGCCCCGCCTGTGATAGCATCGGCTCTTCGCACTTGAGGAAAGGCAAACTTTGCACGTGAACCGCACCTGTTCACTCTTCGCCGCCGCCATTTTTCTCGCCGCCTTTCTGCTCTTTCTGGTTGAGCCGATGGCCGCCAAACAATTGCTGCCATACCTCGGCGGCTCGGCCGCGGTATGGATCACCTGTCTGGTCTTCTTTCAAACCGCCTTGCTTGTCGCCTACTCCTACGCGCATTGGCTCAGCCGGAGGTCGCATTGGCTGCTCCATCTCGGCCTTCTCGTCGCGGCGTTGGCACTCGCTGCTTATTGGGCATTCGGCGGTTTCGATCTCTCCAGCGGCCCCGCGCACCCCATCGCCACCATCTTTTTTGCGCTCACCCTCTGGATCGGCCTTCCCTTCCTCGCACTCGGCGCCACCAGTCCGCTCTTGCAGGTCTGGTGGTCGCAGATTGAAGGCCATGGCATTCCCTACCGGCTTTTTGCGCTCTCCAATCTCGCTTCACTGCTCGCGCTTGCCGCTTACCCCACGCTCATCGAGCCTAACCTCACTCTCAGTACCCAGCGCATTGCCTGGCTCGGCGGCTTCGTGCTCTTCGCCATCCTCTCAGCCGCAATCGCGCGCCGCACGCGCGCCGCCGCCGTGAGCACCTCTACGCCCGCCGATTCCGCGCCGCCCGCACCTGCAGCACTTCGTCGCAACAAGCTGCTCTGGCTGTTATTGCCCATGGGCGCGTCGATGCAGTTGAGCGCGGTCACCAGCTACATCACCGCCAACATCGCGCCCATTCCGCTGCTCTGGATACTTCCTCTCGGCGTCTACCTCATCAGCATAATCCTCGCCTTCGAGTTTCCCCGCCTCTTGCCCCGCGGCATCATCACTCGATTCCTTGTCGTCATGCTGGCCGGCCTCGCCTACATGCTTGCGCAGGTCGATGTCTCTGTCCCCATTCGCATTGGTGTCACCTTCTTTCTCGCAGAGCTCTTTTTCGCCTGCCTCTTCTGCCACGTCGAGGCCTATGCGTTGCGGCCGCAGCGCGCTTCTAAATTGACGGTTTTCTATCTTCTCTTCGCCGCCGGCGGCGCGCTTGGTTCGTTCATCGTCGGCATCGCCTTCCCGCTCCTCTTTTCGTTCAATTACGACCTCGCTATCACGTTCCTCATCACCGCTTTGCTCGCTCTTGCAGCCACGTGGCAAAGCGGCTGGCAGCAGAGGCTGCTCTGGTCGGCGGCCACCGCTTCCATGCTGATGCTCTGCATCTGGCTCAATGTCGCCTACCAGCGCGGGACCACCGTGGCCGTGCGCAACTTCTACGGGGCACTGCGGGTCAAGCAGAACTTCGGCTTCCCCGGCGCGGTGTTGCGCACGCTCACCAACGGCTCCATCCAGCACGGCACGCAGATATTCGGCACCGATGCGCAACGCAAAACGCCCACTACCTACTACGCTGAAGATTCAGGCGTGGGTCTCGCTCTCCGCTTCTGCTGCCCGGGCCTTAACGGATCTGCCCAGCCGCGCAACATCGGCGTCGTCGGCCTGGGTGCGGGAACCATCGCCGCCTACGGCCAGCCGGGTGACCGCATCCGCTTCTACGAGATCAACCCCGCGGTCGTCCCCATTGCGCGCAACGTCTTCACCTACATCCGCGAATCGGGTGCACCGGTTTCCATTGTCGAGGGCGACGCGCGCACTTCCCTGGCCGGAGAACCCCGGCAAAACTTCAACGTTCTGGTTGTCGACGCATTCACAGGCGACGCGATTCCCCTCCATCTGCTCACCGCGCAGGCGCTCGCGCTCTACCGCCGTCATCTCGCGCCCGGAGGCATTCTCGCCTTCCACATCTCCAACCAGCACGTCGATCTGGAGCCCGCCATCGCCCTGCTCGCGCAATCTGCCGGCATGCAGTCAGTCCGAGTCTCGAGCCTGGCCAACGACAGCCGAGGCGAGTTCAGCGCTTATTGGGTTCTGGTCACCAACAACTCTGCTTTTCTCGGCCAGCCCGTGGTCGCAGCAGCAGCCAAACCGCCCATCTTCAAGCCCGGCCTGCGCCTCTGGACCGACGACTACTCCAGCCTGTTGCCGCTGCTGCGGTGGTGATGCGGGCTGCGCGCCTGTAGCATCGGTCTCCTGGCGGCAGTTGCAGCGCTGCGCGGCTCGATGTACCTTGGTGAACGGACAGCGGAACCAACGAATTACGCTTCCAACTGTGCGAACGGAGGCACTCATGCAGCCCGAACGATCCGTCTACTGGATTCACTCCTCACGATATTTCTTGTTGGCTGCACTTCTGGCCGTCGCCGTCTATCCACGTTCTGCCCGCGCAGAAAACAAGGTCATCACGGACGCGGACAAAGGAAGCGAAGTCCATCTGAAGATTGGCGACACTCTCGAAGTCCGCCTGAAATCGAATCCCTCTACCGGCTACATGTGGTATCTCCGTAAGGAATCGACGCCGCTATTGAAGCTGGATCACCAGTCGAGCGCCGGAACTGCGGATTCAGTTCCGGGTCGGCCCGTCGTGCAGGTGTTCACGTTTGATCCTCTCCGCGCTGGCGATGGAACTCTCCTGCTGCACTATGTCCGCTCCTGGGAAAAGCCCGACCCGAACGAAGAGCGATTCACTGTGCACGTCGTGATCGAGTGAGGCCTGCCGGAGTTTCCGGCCCGTGCCTGTGGACCGGCGATTACTCAAGCCTGTTGCCGCTGCTGCGGCGGCAGGGCGACGAAGAACGATCAACGAAACACGCTGTGATTGGGTTAGGTCCGGAAAGGGTTACTGGCGCCGACGTCCGTTACTATCAAATCGCCGCGAGTACTTCCTGATCAGCGGCATGAAAACGCCGAATACTGCTCTTTGGAGAGGATGCTGCGCAGCGAATTGGTGCCTCCGCAGCTTTGTCTTCCAGTCATCCGCAACGTCTTCACGTTCGCGAAACTCCGGACGCACGGTTTTGTGAATATGATGACCAATCTCGTGAAAAAGAACGTCGCCCAGGAGCATTTCGCGAAAGAAGCCCAGCTTCAGCCAAATTCCACTTTCCCAGTTCCTGAGAGTGTTATCGACATAGATTTTGATCCACGCCGGACGGCCTTTCCATTTCTGGTAGTAGAGCCCAAGCGCCTCGGCAGCTCTCACCTTGCGCTTTCTGCTCTTGGTCACACTCCGGCGCAGCTTGCGCGGCAGCCCCGCAGTATTCGTAAGCACAATCTCGCTCAACCCGTTCAGGTACTTCAGCGGTATAGGGTCAAGCATCTTCTCAATCTTGGCGGCAACGTCAAATGGCGGCAAATAGCCTGCCGTGAAATCGGTCACAACCTTGGGGCGGCCGAGTGAAGCGGGAGGCGCTTCATTCTTCGTTGTTTGAGCGTCCGGCTTCATTGCGGGGTTATTCGTGACTGCAATTCTACGCTGATCCCTGATCCCCGATTCCTGATCCCTTGCGTCAGTCACGTCCCGCCCGATAAAGTGTCTCCGTTAAGGTCTGTGCGGATAAACGCCGTCCGCCGGCTGGCCTCCGTCACTCCATCCAGCAATTTTCAAAGGACCCTTCTATGTCTTCCGTGCCCGTTTCCGCCGCTCTAAACCCAGCCGCAAATGTCGACATCGACTCCACGCTGCGGGAAAACCGCGTCTTTCCGCCGCCTGCGGAGTTCGCTCGAGCGGCGCACATCAAGAGCCTGGAACAGTACGAGGCCATGTACCAGGAGTCGATCGAGGATCCCGAAAAATTCTGGGCCG
>DATJSB010000092.1:0-22987 GCA_035504315.1 Occallatibacter sp. | reverse complement strand
CTCTCCACGCGCCTGCTGGCCGAGTTCATTCATTACCGCGTGGCCCTCGGCTTGTACTGGTTGAACATTTTTGTTTTGGGCGCAATGCTCTATTGGAGCTGGGCGCACGCCACGCATCGCGACCTGATCAAAGAGGACACGCCCGACGAGATTCGCGCCAGCATCTGCCGCCGCATTGTGATCGCGCAGTCGTTGTATGCGGCGGGCGCGGCGCTTTGCTTTATCGATACGGGTTTCAGCATCGCGGCCATCGTGCTGGTGCAGTTGAATTATGCAATCGCGCCGAGGATGTGGTGGCGGAAGCAGGCATAGAAGCCGTGTCTGTGCTACCCTTCCGGGCATGGAATTCTCGTACAAGCTCACTGAGGCGGAATACCTGAGGGCATCGAAGCTGCGCCTCAAGAGGGCGGGCAAGGGCCCCACCTTCAAAAAGCTCCTCATATGGGTCTTGGTCCTGGTCTGTCTCATGATTTTATGGGGGGTGGTGACGCGGATCGCACTGAATCCGGCGGTCGATGGTTCAGCTCCTGTACCAGCGTCGAGTGAATGCGTGACTGCCACCAGCACTCCACCGAAGACCGACGCGCCGCTCGCGCTTCTGTTTAACCTTGGTCCGCTCTTACTCCTCCTTGCGGTGTGGTTCACCCTTGTGACTCTCTGGTTGCCGGGCAGACTGCGCCGCATGTATCAAAACGATCCTGCAGCCCAGGGGCTGTTCACCGTTAACGTCACTGCGCATTCCTTCGCCTTCAAGAACACTGCGGGGGTTTCATCTGAGATTTCCTGGAATATTTACGAGCGCTGGATCGACGGCGGCAACCTGGTCCTGCTGGTGAATTACTCACAGGCGGCTTTCACCATCAGCCTTGCCGGCCTCAGCGACGTTCAGCGGGCGGAACTGCGCGGCATTCTGTCCGCCGCACTGCCGAAAAAGTGGTCCACCGGGAGTTCCCTCAGCAACTCCCCACCCTGATTCGTGTCTCTTCTTTTGCGGCTGGGCCACTTCCCCTGCCCAAGGAGAGCACCATGAAGAGCATGTTCGCGGCGGGTTTGAATTCCCTGGCTTTACGTTTTGGCGGCTTCCGTTTCGGTCACGGCGGGGGTGGCATTGCCTTTGTCCTGGTCATGCTGATTCTGGCCGGCGTCGTTATCTGGGCCATCTCGCGCTCCGGCGTCGATTCTCAGAAGAGCTAGACCTCTTATTGCCGGCTTGAGGGCCACGGATGAATGCGCGGGCCTGAAGGCCGCTCAAATCGGCCTGCTTTACCGGGGGCTGAAGTGCCTGCGTGAGAACTCGGCCCTGCGCCAACTTGCTAACTTGCTACGTCGCGAAGCGACGCTAACTTGCTGTTTTCGAATCAAAACACGCTCTCCTCGCCTCCCGGCAGTCCGTTCTCACGCACACCCAGAAGCCCCGTCTTATTAAGGCCATTTACGGCACGGATGAATCCGTGCCCTACAAAGAAACTCACGACCTCACTCTACTCGATGCGCTTCGCCCGTTTCATCCATTGCGGGTCGGCGAAGCCGGTGGTGCCCTTTCAAAACTGCGCATGAGTGGGTTTTTCCGGCGGTCTTCGGCGAGACGCGCGCGCAATCCACGAACCACGAATCACGAGCTACGAACGCGATTTCCGCCGCGCCCGCCAGAACGAGCTCAGGCCGAGATAGAGAAACAGTGCTACCACAATCGACGAGGCAAGAAAGGTGCGGTGGTCGGGCCCGCCTGCCCAGCTCGCGCGGGTTCGCCATACCGTGGGCGCAAACACCACCACCGGCAGCAGAAAGAATGCGCCGGTAATCTCCAGCCACAGGATTCCGCCGACCCGCCGGAAGGGCTGCAGCAACCCGCCAACCCCCTTTGCTACTCCGCGGCCGGTTTGGGCGACGGCGCGCCCGGCTTGGGCCCCGGATCGCGCGTTGACGGCGCCCTGAACCTGAGCGTTTGCCTTCACTTGCGGTCCGCCCGGTGCAGCCGCAGAGGCGGCGGCGATGCGCTGGCCTGCCACGCGGCCGGCCACCCGCACCCCGATCCCCAGCACCCGCCCGATGTACTCCGGCTTCATTCCGTCTATGATGGTAGCAGCGATCCTGCTCATGCCGCCTTCCATCGCTGTGCCTGGCTTTGCCGTTTGCCCGCGGAGCACGTTGGAAGTAAGGTTAAGGAATCGTGCGTTGCACCCGCGCAACCTTACGCGCAGGCCGCCGCCTCTGGAGGTAATCCTTGACATCCCGTCTGCGCGAACTGATTCAGCAACTCGGCGAGGCCATCCACGAGTCGGTCATTGAGAGCGAGCAGATTGCCGGCGTAGTCCAGGACATCCGCAAGCACGGCTTCGATGTGCTGCTCATGCTTGAGGCCACCATCGGACTCAACGAGGTCACGCAATCACCCAAGGAAGCCGCGCTGACCGATGGCGAGGCGGACGGCGACGCTACGTCCTTCACCCCGAACGATCTCAGTTTCCTGCGCTCCCTGCGCATCTCGGTCGAAGGCGACGACGACCCGGCGACAGACTCGTAAAGGGACGGGCAGAAGGGAATTCGCCAGGCAATCGCAAGTGTCCGCGTAAGCATCATGTTTGCGCGCTATCTATTGCGGCAATTGCGGCTTCCAACCGCAGTTTGAGGTCTGGAATATCCTTCTCGACGACCTTCCACACCAGATCGAGATCGATTGAGAAATACCCGTGCGAGAGCTGATTACGCATCGCGTAGATGGCTGTAAATGGAATGCCGGGGAGCTTTATGACCGCGTCTGGGACCGCATCGAGCATTCGTTTCGAGGCCTCTCCAAGAACCTCAATGTTTCTAACGACTCCGTCTTGCAACAGCCGGTCCTCAAGGAACTCCGCCAGAGTTTTCCCAGCGAGGTAGCACTCGATCTGACCCACGGCGTCGAGCATGTGTCCTAGGTAGTCACGGGCTCGTAAAGGGTGCTGATTCATACCGGAACGGCTTCGGAAAGCACCTTGTCGCGATAGCTCGCCGGGAGGAACTTGGGCGTCAGGAGGTCTACTTTGATACCGGTGGCCGACTCGATCTCGATCTGGAGTTTCGCCATGTCGAGCAAACTCGTATCCGGTGAAGGATCTACAAGCAAATCGAGGTCGCTTCCTTCGGTGTCGTCACCGCTCAGAACGGAGCCAAAGACGCGCGGATTCACCATCCCGAATCGCAGCACAAGCCGGCGAATCAAATCGCGGTTCTGCGGCAGCAGCTCTGAAGGTCTCATGAGTGGAATTCTACTTCAATACCGGATTCTCAAGTCACCCGAGAGGCGCAAGCGCAGGGTTTAGAACCGGGAACGGCACTGGTTCTCCGGTTTCCGCCTGGCCTGGTCGTCCCTGGGGGAACCGCCCCTTAATTTCCTGCGTATAACCCGCATATGCAGTGCGTGGGTACTTTAAGCTGGAGCATGATAGGCTTGGCCGGGGCCAGGTCCGTCGAAACCAGGACGCGTGGAACCCGGCCGCCTGCGGTGCGGCAGGCTACGCCTCCCGGATCGGCCCTCCCCTCGCGGTCTCTTTCAGCCGCTCGCAGCTTCTACGACGGCGCAGGCCCGGGGCCGGCCAATTCACGGCTGGGCCCAAAACACTCCGCCGGGCCCCTGGCAGCGCAAGTCTCAGAGGGGGCCCAGATAAGGCGCAGGGAGGCAGGTACGTTGGAGCCCGACTGGTCCCAGGTCGTCCGGCGCTGTATGGACGGGGATTCGGGCGCTTGGGCCGAGATGGTCCGCGCGCAGCATAAGCGTGTCTATGGGCTCTGTTTCCGCTTTACCGGCAACGCCGCCGACGCTGAAGACCTCACCCAGGACGTCTTCCTGAAGATCTACTCGAACCTGGCCAGCTTCGACGCCATGCGCGGCAGCCTGCCGGTGTGGATTACGACCATGACCCGCAATCTTCTGGTGGACAATTTCCGCCGGACAAAGAATCAACGTGCAACCTCTTCGCTCGACGATGGCTGGGATCAGGCCGAGGAATTGAGGCCTGTGGACCGGCTCATGGACGGCGGAGTTTCCCCGCATGAAGCTGCCGCCAAAAAAGAGCTGGCCAAGATGGTGCAGGGAGCCCTGGCCCGCGTCTCAGTCGAGCTTCGTGAGGCTGTGATTCTGCGCGACTTACAGGATCTAGACTACAAAGAGATTGCCGTGGTCCTCAGTATTCCCGAGGGCACGGTAAAATCCCGCATCAGCCGCGGCCGTGCGGAACTGGCCAGGCTGTTGGAACGTAATAAACGGGAGGTGATGTAACCATGGCAGAGCGCATGCACATTCCGACCTCTCCCGCCTGCGGGCACTGGGAAACCCTGCTGGCGGATGCGCTGGACGGGCTGTTGAAGCCCGAGGACGAAGCCACCTTCACGTCGCACATGGCCGCCTGCCCGGCCTGCACGGCGCTGTATGAAGAGGCGCGCCGGGGGCGCGAGTGGCTCGACTTTCTCAGTACTGAGCCGGAGATTCCAGAGGGCCTGGTTGAAAAAATCCTCGCGCACACCGGCCCGGGGCAGAAGAACGAAGTGGAATGGATCTCCGGCGGAGCCGTGGTCCTTCCCCACACCTTGGTGCCCGCCTGGCAGCGTCCCGGCTTCATGGGCTTCATCCGCCGCTTTGCTGAGCCACGGCTGCTGATGACCGCGGCCATGGCCTTCTTCTCCATCACCGTCACCCTCAACATGACGGGCATAAAGCTCACCGCACTCCACCTTTCGGACCTGCGCCCCTCGGCTGTCCGGGCATTCATGGAACGCCAGTTTACCGTGGCCTCGGTCCCCATCATCCGCTACTACGACCACCTCCGCTTCGTATACGAGGTTGAGTCGAAGATGCGTGAACTGCGCAGTACCGTCGGCCAGCAACAGGGAACCGGCAACGAACAGCAGCAACCCGCACAGCCGGTCGCACCGGGCGAATCAAAAGAGGTTCCCGGGCACAAAGATGGCGGTTCCCGTATGGATCCCCCGCAACAGTCGGTGCAGCCTGCGCTCTCCGGCTCGGGCGAAATCATCGAAACCCGCTTCGAACTCAACCCCAACTGCCGAACCAGCATCATCAAGTACGGAGTTGAAACCAATACTCTCCTTGGCATTCAGAACGGTCGCACGCATTCCGGCGGCTCCACGAACGCGGTAAAGGAAAGGAGCACCAGATGGATTGCGTAAATCACAGCGGCACAGCCGCAACCGCGTTCTGCCAGAATTGCGGCAAGGCGCTTTGCTCAAGCTGCATCCGCAAGGCTGCAGGCGGGCAGATTCTTTGCGAACAGTGCCTGGCGGCATGGCAATCGGTTCCCCCGGCCTACACTCCCGGCTTTGGCGCCGGGCCCAATCCGGCGACGGCCGCGGTTCTGGGGCTCATTCCCGGCGTCGGCGCCATGTACAACGGCCAGTTTCTCAAGGGTTTAGCCCATCTGTTCATCTTTGCCGTGCTGGTGAGCGCCAGCGATCATTTCCCAATCTTTGGGTTCTTCATCGCCGGCTGGATCTTCTACCAGGTCTTTGAGGCTTATCACGTGGCCAAGGCGCGCCGTGACGGCCTGCCAATGCCTGACCCGCTCGGACTGAACGAGATCAGCAACTGGTTCAATCCCGGCGGGCGGGGCCAGCAGCCCGGGCAGCCCGGCGCCGTTCCGCCCGTGAATCCTCTGGATCCGGCGGCATCGGCGCAGGCCGCCTCCGGTCAGCCTCCTCCGCAACCCTTTGAAAGCCCGTACAAGGATCGCAGCCAGTGGCAGTCAACGTACCCGGGCCCGACTCCGGCCGGCTCCAATCCCGCTGCCGGGCAGGGCTTTACCCCCCCGGGAGTTCCGCCGCCGTTTCCCCCCATGCCGCCCATTCCACCGCCCTATTTCTGGCGACGCAAAGAGCCTATCGGCGCCATTGTCCTCATTGCTCTCGGAGTCCTGCTGCTGCTTGGACAGTTCGATCTGCTCTCCGGCCGTGTCTTCGAATTCGGCTGGCCGCTGATACTCATCGCACTTGGTCTCTACCTCATCGTCCACCGCATGCAGGGCCCGCAAGGAGGTCCCAAGTGAACCGCTACCTCATGATTCACCACCTGCGTTGGCCGGCCGTGCTGCTGTTGACCGGCACCCTGGCCCTGCTCGCCCAGCTCGACGTCATCGATCACTTCTGGCACTGGTTCTGGCCCCTGTTGCTGATCCTCATCGGCGTCATCATGCTGGCCGAGCGTGCAGCCCTGGCAACCATGGACAATGACGATGACAACCCCTGGCCCTATGGCGGCACGCCCGCACCTCCGGCGCCCCAACCCGAAACTTCGATTGTGCCGGCCAAAACCGACATCTTCGGCCGGCACTCCGATGGAGGGAACCAATGAGCACGCCTCCGAACATACCCCCGGGCGGCGGACCGCCTAACCCGCCCTACGATCCCAAAGCTCAGTGGCGCGCCTACCGCGAACAGCAAAAAGCAGCCTGGCGCGCACAACGCGACGCATGGAGGTCCCAGAAGGACGTTTGGAAGACCCAGAAGTACGCCTGGCAAGCTGGCTACGGCGGTGTCTATGGCCCGCGCGTTCCTTCCATGGTCGGCCCGGTCATCCTCATCTGCGTCGGTATCATCGCCCTGCTCATCATGACCGGCCATATCCCGGCTGAAACCTTCTGGGACTGGTACTCCCACTGGTGGCCAATTCTGCTCATCGTCGCCGGACTCGCTCTGCTCGCCGAGTGGGCCATCGACCTCAAGCGAGAGGTTCCCGTGCGCCGAAAGGGGAGTTTCGTCGGCCTTCTGTTCCTGCTCACCATCGTCGGCCTGGGCGCTACAGGCTGGCGCCAGATGGGCGGCTGGAACTGGAACTGGAATGGCGACAACGACAACTTCTTCAACAGCTTTGGCGCGCCCGAGCACGACAACGACGTTCAGGTGCTGAACACCACAATCCCCGCCAACGCCACCGTTGATATCGAGAATCCCCGCGGCGACGTGAGCATTACCGGAGGCGACGGAACCAGCATCCAGGTACAGGCGCACGAGGAAGCTTTTACAAACTCCGACGGCGATACCAAATCTATCTGGGACTCTGAAGCGCCCAAAGCCACCGTCAGCGGCGGCACCGTGCTCATCAAATCCGAAGGGAACAACAAGGGCCTGGTCAATCTCACCGTCACGCTTCCGCGCACGGCCCGCGTCACCGTCAACGAGGGCCACGGCGAGGTCACGGCCACCGGCTTGGGCGCGGGAATCACAGCGACCGTGCCCCATGGCGAGCTGCATCTGAACTCGATCACCGGCCCCGTCGAGGCTCATCTTTACCACGGCAATCACGATGTCTCCATCCACGACGTCAGCGGCGACGTGTCGATCGACGGCAACTCAAACGAGCTCACGCTCTCTGAGATTCACGGTCACCTCTCCACCAATGGAGAGATCTTTGGCCCGGTGCACATGGAGAACATCACCGGCCCCATCAAGCTGCACACCTCGGTTACCGATCTCGAGGTCGCCGCGCTTCCCGGCGACGTCACGCTCGACTCCGACGACCTGCACGTGACTGAAGCCGAGGGCTCGGTCCGCGTCTCGACCCACGCCAAGGACGTCGACCTGAGCCAGATCTACGGCGATACTTCGGTCGAAAACCGCGACGGCCGCATCGCCATTGAGCCGGCCGGCGTGTACGCCATCTCCGCCAACAACAGCAAGGGCGATGTTGAGATCACGCTGCCGCCCAACGGCGCCGGCGTTGTCGACGGACACACTCACAATGGCGATGTGGTGAACGATTTCGATCTCAGCGTGAGCGGCGACGAAGACAAGACAGTAACCGGCCGCATCGGCGGCGGAGGTCCCAGAATTTCACTTACCTCGAATGACGGCGACCTGCACATCAAGAAGGGCCCGGCCTTCCCGCCACCGCCTCCGGCAGCACCGGCGGCTCCGGCTGCCGCGGCCAAAGCACCGCCGCCCCCCAACGCGCCTCACCTCAGGTCTTCCAGGGCGCTGCCGCAGCAACCGGTTACCCAGTAGCTCTCTCCTGACGGCACGAAGGGCGCGGCAGAACATTCGCCGCGCCTGCTGCTGCTCCAACTCTACGGCTCCCGCAGACTCACCAGATGAATGGAATCAGCCGGTACCGCGTGCGCTCGCAGTACTCTGCATAACCCGCAAGTTCCACCCTCAAAACCTTCTCTTCATTCAGCAGCCGGACCACGTAAAACGGGATAAGCGCGGCGAAAGCCGGCAGCGCAACATACGATCCCAGCGCCAGAGATGTGGCCAGCCAGATTACCTCGCTGCCTGAATACATGGGGTGGCGAACCCAGCGGTAAGGACCGGTGGAAACCACCGTTTGCCCAGCCTCAACCCGGATGGTCCGCGAAGCGAACTCGTTTACGCGAACCACCCAGAAAACGAACAGGACTCCGGCCAGCACAAAAGCGTCGGCAACAATCGACAGCCACACCGGGACCGCGCCGAACAGCCTCTGCGACCAGCCAAAGCGATGATCGAGCCCCGAAAGGCAAAACGCGATGAAGAAGGCCGGCATCAAGAGACGGATCAGATTCCTCTGAACGGCAACCGGCTCCCTGATTTGCAACCGGCGTTCCATCACTTGTGGCGCATACCTTGCAAGAAAGGCAAAGAAGACCGCGGCGGGCAGAATCGAGCAGCAGACCCACGCCCATGCCTGCCAGAACTTCCATGTGCCGGCAGCCAAAAGCAGTAGTCCCAGGATGGAAGGCAAAATAATCGCAACACGCGCGGCGATTCTCACTCCCAGGTGGGAACGCGCCGCGCCTGCAGGGTTTTGAACCGGAGTAGTTTCTATGGGTTGATTGGCGGTGACCGCGTCGGGCATCTTCCCGCCCTCGCTTTCCCGGCCTCCGGATCCTGGGGGAAGATTCAAACTGGGTCTCGCGCCTCACGCAGTTGCGCGTCCGTGACCCTATGCGCCCAGCGCACCACAAGGATACTCCCGCTTGAACCTCATCTCAGTTTGATTTCCTGAAAAAATGCCACCCCCTCCCCATCCACGGCAGTTTCGTTGTATGCTCCAATCGCGGAGGTCATCTGCGCCATGGGGCATGCGCCGGTGAAAGTTATTACTGTCGAGCGTGAGTATGGATCGCGCGGCGGCGAGTTTGCACACGATCTTGCCAAGCGGCTCGGCTGGCGATTGCTCGATGCGGAGCTCATCAATCGCACCGCCGAGGCAGCGGGCGTCGATCCCAAAACGGCCGCCCGTTTCGACGAGCGCCTCGATCCCTGGTATTACCGCTATGGCAAGCTCTTCTGGCAGGATTCTTCGTTCTCAACCCTGGGCAAAGGCGAAGAACACGTTTTCGATTCCGAGCGCATGCTCGAGATGATCAAGCAGCAGATTCTAAAGGCCGCAAAAGAAGGCAATTGCGTAATCGTGGGGCGTGGCGCCGCCTGCGCGCTGGCCGGCTTTCCCGGCTGCTTCCACGTCTTCGTCTACGCCACCGCCAAGGCCAAGCGCGAATGGTTCGCACGCGCCTTTCCCCATCAGGCCGAGCACGCCGAGCAGCACCTGGCCGCCTTCGACAAGCGCCGCGCAACGGTGATCCGAAAGGCTTACCAGCAGGAGTGGTGCGCCCGCGGCCTCTACCACATGCTGCTCAACTCCTGTATCGGATCAGAAGCCATGATCCGCGCCGTTGAAAGCGCAGCCGGCGTCGGCGCTCACGCTGAGGCAACTCCTCCCGGCGACTGCTCCACGCCATCCGACTCCGCCTCACCGGCAAATTGAACCCCAGCGTGATTCCCCAAAGAGGCCTCAGATCGGGTCTATCCCGGTGGCCAGGTCATCGGCCGCCCGCCCAGCAGGTGCAAATGCAGATGCTCGACCGTCTGTCCGCCGTCTTCACCCACATTC
The DNA here is from genome assembly GCA_035504315.1 of Occallatibacter sp. GTDB lineage: Bacteria > Acidobacteriota > Terriglobia > Terriglobales > Acidobacteriaceae > Telmatobacter. The sequence continues at coordinate 13,128 of DATJSB010000092.1, read as the reverse complement.
GTAACCACCCGATAGCCCTTCGTAAGTCCTTTGATGCGTGCAATTTCGCTGGCCACAGCCATCAAATGGCCGAGCAGCGATTCGTGGTTCTTGCCGGCGTCGTGAATCGACACGATGTGCTCTCTGGGCACCACCAGCACATGCACCGGCGCCCTGGGGTGGATGTCGGCAAAGGCGTAGGCCAGTTCGTCCTCGAAGACCGGCGTCGAGGGAATCTCTCCATTGACGATCTTGCAGAAAAGGCAGCTCATGGCGAGATCAGTATAGAGGAGGCGATGGACCCGGCAATCCGGGCTGGCGCGTGCTCCCGCCGCCTACGACGACTCCAGAATCATGTTGGCGTACTGCGTGGTGTCACCGGTGCGGATGAGGCCGATGGCGGCCGGAACGCGCTTCTTGAACTCGATGTGCGGCTCGAAGCTGAGCGGGAGGCCTTCAAGCGCGGCAGCGAACTGGTTGCGGATCCGCGCGCTATTTGCGGCCCTGAACTCCTCGGCCATCCACACCTGACCGATCGCGAAGTCCGCGCGAACGGCCCGGAGCACGTCTAGCACGCGCGGAACGTCGTCAACCAGCGAGATGTCGACCGTTTCAATCTGCGGCCAGAAGGGAAAGCCGCGGTCTGCGATGACCAGCGTGTTGGTATGCCTTACCCGCGCCAGCAGCGACAATACGTGTGGATTCAGGATTCCCGTCTTCAACATGATCGATCGAAGTCCTCGTTCAAGCAGGCGGCCGCAAAAACGCCGATTGGGGCTGATTTCAACTGGTGTGGTCGAGCACGATCTTCCAACCCTCCGGGCCCTTGCGCCACACCAGCGAGAATACGCCGTCGTCTTTGGTGGCGGCGCCCTTCTGGGTGCGTTCCAGATGAAAGTTGCCTGTCACCACAGCGTATTCCACTGCGCCGCACGAGCCGGGGAGCAACCGCACCTGGAGATTCGAGAAGGTAAGCGTGCCCATCTGCGCGGCGTTGGTGTAGTTGGCCTCGTAACGCTTCAGAATCGGCTCGAACCCCTTGTTGACCGTGGTGCCGACGAACGTAGTGTCGGGCGAGTTCTCGTATCCCTGCATGAACGCCTCTACGTCCCCTTTATTCCACGCCGCCACCTGCGCCGCCATCACCGCTCGAATGGCAGCCTCATCGCCGCCGGCGGCCTGGGCGAAAGTGCCCGCTCCTGCGCAAACCATCGCCAATGCCACAAGAACCGTCCGCATGGTTGACCCCTCCGCAGTCAGCTTACAATGACGGCATGGCGTCCCCTTTCCGCGTGGTGCACACGGTTTGCTCGCACGACTGCCCCGACTCCTGCGCGGTGCTGGTCACGGTGGACGAATCGGGGCGCGCCATCAAGGTCGCCGGCGACCCATCGCAGCCCTTCACGCAGGGTTTCCTGTGTGGTAAAGTCGCCAAATATCTTGACCGCGTCTACTCGCCCGACCGCATTCTTTACCCGCTCAAGCGCAAAGCAGGCATTGCCAAGGGCGCATTGGTGAAGGGACGCGAGCATGAAGCCTTTGAGCGCGTGAGCTGGGATGAGGCTCTGGACGCGATCGCGTTGCGGCTCAAGGCAATCGCCGAGCAATATGGCTCGGAGTCGATTCTGCCCTACAGCTACGCGGGAACCATCGGCGTGCTCGGCTTTGGCTCCATGGACCGGCGGTTCTTTCACCGCCTGGGCGCGAGCCGGCTCGATCGCACCATCTGCTCTGAGGCCGGAGGCCAGGCGTGGAACCTGGTTTACGGCAAGAAGCTCGGCACGCCCGCCGAGGACTTCAGACTGGCAAAACTCATCGTTGCCTGGGGCGCGAATATTCACGGAAACAACGTCCACCTGTGGCCGATGGTCGAGAAGGCGCGCCGCAACGGCGCCCGGCTCATCGTGATCGATCCCTACCGCACGCGCACCGCGGCGGTGGCCGACTGGCACATCGCCATCCGCCCCGGAACCGATGCGGCGCTGGCGCTGGGCATGATGCACGTGATTTTGCGCGAGGAGCTTGAAGACCGCGCCTACATTGACGAATTCACGCATGGCTTTGAACGGCTGGCTGAACGCGTGCGCGACTACACTCCCTGCCGCGTGGCCGAATGGACCGGGTTGACGCCGGCCGAGGTTGAACAGCTCGCGCGCGAGTACGCAACCACGCGGCCTGCCGCGATCCGCATGAACTACGGTCTGCAGCGCTGTGAAAACGGCGGCACGGCCATGCGTGCCATCGCCATGCTGCCCGCGCTCACCGGCGCCTGGAAGCATCGCGGCGGAGGCGGCGCGCTTTCAACCTCGGGCGCATTCGCATGGAACAAGCGAGCCGTGGAGCGGCCCGATCTGCAGATAGCTTCTACGCTCGGCCGCCCGGCGCGCCTGGTGAATATGTGTGAGTTGGGCCACGCACTGAACGAGCTGGGGAGAGACACGGAACAAGGGAACGAGGGAACAAGGGAACAGAGCGCGGGGCCGGCGGTGCACGCGCTGTTTGTGTACAACTCCAATCCCGCGGCGGTTGCGCCCAACCAGAGTGCGGTTCTGCGCGGCATGGCGCGCGACGATCTGTTCACCGTGGTGCACGAACAGTTCTTTACCGACACCACCGATTACGCCGATTTCGTTCTGCCGGCCACAACCTTTCTTGAGCACACCGACATTCAGGGCGCATACGGCCACTACTTTGTGCAGCTCTCCAAGCAGGCCATCGAGCCGCTCGGCGAGGCGCGTTCAAACGTGTGGCTTTTCGCGCAGCTTGGGCAGCGCATGGGCTTCTCGGAATCGTGCTTCCGCGATACGCCGGAAGAGATCATCCGTCAGGCGCTGGCAATCGGCGAAGACGGCCACTCGACGAATGCGGGCATGGAGCACATCGCATTTGAGGATCTGGAGCGCGAGGGACATATTCCGCTCGCGTTTCATCGCGACCCCGAGGGTCAGCCGTTTTTGCCGTACACGCACGGGCCGTTGGCCACGCCGAGCGGCAAAATCGAGTTTTATTCTGAAACGCTGGCTGCGGCCGGTCTCGATCCGCTGCCCGCATTCACGCCGCCGGCCGAATCACGCTGGAGCGAGGGCGCAAAGCGATTCCCGCTCGAGCTGTTGGGGCGCAAGAGCGATAACTTCATGAACTCGACCTTTGCGAATCTCGAAGGCCACCGCAAGATGGAGGCCAGAACCAACCGGCGGCTTGAAATCCATCCGCTCGACGCCGAGTCCCGCGAGATTCGCGAAGGCGACCTGGTGCGCGTCTTCAACGATCGCGGCTCGCTGCGGCTGACGGCGATGCTGAATCCGAATCTGCCGGCGGGCGTAGTTGCCGCAAAGCTCGACTGGGCCAAGCTGCACCCGGACGGCGCCAACGTGAATCAGCTCACCAGCGAGCGGCTCACCGATATCGGCGCCGGGGCAACGTTTTATTCCGCGCTGGTTGAAGTGACGAAGGCGTAGGCCCGCACGCAGGCAAGAGAGTTGGAGATATGAACTGGACGGCGGTTGCTGTCGCTTTCGGATTGTTGATTCTGCTGTTATTCCTGCGGCAACGTGGCCGGATCTCTGCGGCTGAGGCGCGGGAACGGCTGAAGGGAGGCGCGCTGGTGGTGGATGTGCGCACCGAGGGTGAGTTTGCCGCGCGGCATTTGCCGGGAGCGGTCAATCTGCCGCTGGATACGATTGCCGATACGCTCCCCGCTCGCGTGCCCGACAAGGACAAGACGCTGCTGCTGCACTGCCAGAGCGGAATGCGCAGCGGCGCGGCTCAATCGAAACTGCGCGCGATGGGGTATACAAATGCCTTCAATCTCGGCTCCTACGCGCGTGCAGCGCAAATTGTGGCAGGCAAGTGAACCAGGCGTGAGAACTATGCCACCGCGATTCTCGCTTCGCCTTGCAGAGGAAAGCGACATCCCCGCTCTCAACGAACTGATTGAGGCGAGTGTGCGCGCGTTGCACGCGAACGATTACACTGCCGCGCAAATTGAAGGCGCTCTGGGTACCGTGCTCGGGGTTGACACTCAGTTGATTCGCGACCGGACTTACTTTGTTGCCGAGGCGCGCAATTTCGCCGCGGGCGCGCCGGTCGCATTGGCCGGGTGCGGAGGCTGGTCGAAGCGGAAGACGCTGTTTGGCGCAGACCGCGCATTTGTCCGCGAGCCGGAGCTGCTCGATCCGGCAACGGATGCGGCCAAGGTGCGCGCGATCTTCGTTCATCCCGCGTTTGCGCGCCAGGGTCTCGGGAGTCTCATCCTCGCCCATGTCGAGGCCGAAGCCATTTCGGCAGGCTTCAGGAAGTTTGAGATGGGCTCCACGCTGACCGGTGTTCCGCTTTATCGCCTCAGAGGCTACACAGAAGTCGAACGTATCCAGGTGCCGCTCGTGAATGGCGAGGTCGTTCCAGTTGTGAAGATGGTGAAAAGCGCAGGCGAGGCCTGACGAATCTCGCGGCCGGACGATTTGCCGGCCGCCCATCCTACTCATTACTTCACCGGCTCGGCAACCACCTCGATCTCAACTTTGCCCGTACCATTCGGCGAATCGAACGTACCCAGCACCTGTTCCTTGCCTTCAACCAGGTTTGAAGATCCATCGAGCACCGCTTGCCGAAGTACCGGATCCTGGATGCCCACGTTCGACTTTTCGTCTGCGACACTCGATTGCGTGACCTTGGTGCGCATGCGCAATTCATCTCCCGCGGTGTCGAGCCATGCCTCGATGCTGAGGCCAGTGTCCATATACTGCACCTGGGTATTGGCCTTGGAAGTGTCCGCATCGAAGCTTCCCGTGACGACAGGAACCTTGCTGCCCAGCTTGACTTCGCTCTTATTGCCGATTACGACCACCATGGCTACGTGCCGCGAGCCGCCCGAATTTCCCGCAGCGCTGTCATTCAAAGTAAAGGTGAGCCGATAGGTTTTGGCCGGGCGGTCGATATCGGCGACGATGCGCTGCGCCAGTTGAAGATCGTCGGCCGTACCGCGAATGGTGATGGCGCCCATAGAGCGTACCAGGTAGATTTTGGCGCGCGGCAGCATATTCCGCAGGTCGGTCTGAATGTCGTTTTCAGCATCTTGCGTCGTGTTGACGAGGTAGAAGGTGCGGTACTCCTGCGCTTCGGACGGCTTGGTTTCAGCGGGCTGGTCCTGGGCAAAAGCGCGCGGCGCATAAGCGATGAGCGTGAGCGTAGAGAGCAAACAGGCAGAGATTAAGTATCTGCCTGCGGATGCGGCAGTGATTGTCATTTTTCGCCTCTCAGAAAAGGAATCGTGAGAAGAGCGCGTCTCTGCAACGCCCCAATGCGCTGTGCGCTCTTCCAATCACACAGACGCCGCGGCTTATTCATCGCTCGAAGAATATTTGGCCGAGCCTGTTGCGTTCAGCTATTTCGCGGCCGGAGTCAGTTCGATGTAATCGAGCGCGGCGGGATCGGCGCCGTCCGGCGTGCCTTCCACGCACAGCACATCGCCGGGCTTGAGGTCGATGCCGCGGACGGTATATCGCGTTGAAGTGTCTCCATTGGGTCGGCGCGATGGGAACGTGGCATTCGCATCCCAAGCAGCTACCTGTTTGCCGTTCACATCGAGCGCAAACTTTGCCACGCCGCCAGGCAAATCGAAATACTGGGTTGCAATATCGAACCTGCCGGCAGCGCCCGTGTAGGTCCACTCGGCATTGCAGCTCTTTTCAGCGCAGGTAACGGCCTTGCCGCCCGAGGCATCCTCCCACGGCTTCACGTCAATCACTGTATAGCCGGTGAGGCGCGCCGCTTCAGCCTCCATGCGGCCGGGGAAATGGCCCGCGCGGCCCTGTGCATCGGGAATCCCGCTCTCTTTCAAAAAATACTGCACGATCGCATCGCGCCACACAATCGCGTGGCCAACCTGATACTCGAGCCGCGCGAGCTCGTCGCTGAACAGGGCAGGATCGATTTTGCCGTCAAGTGACTTCCATTCATCCACCATCTGGCGCACCTCATCAACGCCCTGGTAGTGGCTGTCATACACGTACTGGATGATGGTCTTGCCCGTGTGCAGTTTGTAGGTCCACGGCACGTGATGGAAGAAGAGCAACAGCGAATCGGGACAGGTGGCGAGCGACTCGTACATCTTTGCAACCTCGGGCGGGTACTGGCCAATAAAGCCCGTCCCCGTTGCAACGGTACGGTCCATGCCGATGCCCTGCGCGTCGTCGCGGTGCCACTGGCCCCAGCCGTTGCGCTCGCTCGACTCGATGTTCGGACCGTAGTGGCTCCCGGTAATGTCGGTAAGCGTCTGCGTGCCGAGGAAGCCGGTGTAATCGACATACGTTTGCCACGAGTGCAGCAGGATTTGGTCGACCGTCGTCACTACTTGTTGATCGGTGCTGATGGTTTGGCGCGTCCACTCTTCGGCGATCTGCTGTGCTGTCAGATTCGGATCCCATGCGAGGCGGCCAAACGCGTAAAGGTTCGCCATCGCAAGAGGTGCGCCCAGCCATCCATCGCGGCCCACGTCGGCCACGCCCACCATTCCGCCCTGCGGCCGGTTGAAGGTCTTGCCCTCGATGATCTGCTGGACCGGCGTGGATTTATTGTCAGCGCGCAGATCGAAGTCGAGTTTCTCCTTCCATAGCGGTGCGAGATAAACGAGGTGCCTCTGCTGGCCGGTGTACTCCTGCGTGATCTGGACTTCCATCGCTTCGTTGGTCTTGTGCAAACCGGCAAAAAGCGGCGAGACCGGCTCCTCGGCCTGGAAATCAATCGGGCCGTACTTGATCTGCACGATCACGTTGGGCGCGAACTTGCCGTCGAGGGGATGAAAGATGTCGTAAGCGGCGCGGGCGCGATCGGCCTTGAGGTCGTTGTAGTCGAGATGATTGTTGTAGACGAAGGCGCGATAGAGCACCACGCCGCCATGCGGAGCAAGCGCCTCGGCAAGTGTGTTGGCGGCATCGGCTGGGCTGCGGCCGTAACTCGCAGGACCGGCCTGGCCCTCGGAGTCGGCCTTGACCGTGAAGCCTGCAAAATCGGGGATGAGCTTGTAAATCTCGTCGGCCTTCGCCCTCCACCAGGCCTTCACCTCAGCGTCGAGAGGATCGAATGTCTTCAAGCCGCCGATCTTCTGCGGGCTGGCAATGTCGACGCTGATGGCGAGGCGCACGCCCCACGGCCGCATCGCGTCGGCTATCCTCTTAAGCCCCTGCAGCATCTCAGGCGTCAGGAATGGCGTGGCTCCATTCACGTTGTTTACGTTGCAGCCGTTGATGCCGACCGAAGCGAGCAGGCGTGCGTATTGCTGCACGTCGGTCAGGTCGTCGCGCACGCGGCCATCGTCAAAGAAGATCGACTTCCCCGCGTAGCCGCGTTCGACGGTGCCGTTGGCGTTATCCCACTCGTCGACCCAGCGGATGGGCATAGCGGGCGATTCGCGGATCGCTTGTCGAGGAGGGCTATTGTTCTCGGAAATGTAACGCAGAAGGGCAAATGCCCCATAGAGCGCCCCACGCTGGTCTCCACCCGCGATCAGCACCCGGGCACCGTGTCGCGGGCGAGAAGTCTCGAGCCGGTAAATCCAATAAGAATCGTGGGAGAGATTCGCAGGAACGTTCGTACCGGGATAGGCCTGGCGCACTTCGTCGGCAGTGCCAATTACGATCTGGTTTTCGAAATTGTCGATATCCGCGCCTCTAATCCCATATAGGTGCAGGATTCCGTCGTTGAGCTCGCGAACGGCCGTTTGCTCCATCGGGCTCTCGTCCAGCGAGCGGACCAGAAAGAGAGCGTGCTGCGAGCCGCGCCAGAGCGGGTTATCAAGCCACGCCGAGGTTTCGTTCTGCGCGTTCGCCAAGGTGTCGCTCAGAAGCGTCGCAGCCACAACGACCGTCGTGGCTACGATCCTTCTCCAAATCGCCCGCGAAGCGATTCTCATCCGCGAATCTCCCGATAACGTTCTACCACCTCACGTCACGAATCCGAAGTTCCCTGAAGAACAACTGCAGATCCCTCGACTCCGTCCGCTACCGCGGACTTCGCGGGATGACAGAGGTGTTTATACAGCGAAATCGAACTCCACCTTCGCCCGCTGCAAACCGCGGACCGCATTCGCCAGATAAACAGCATCGGCGCTGCGCAAATCTTCCTCGTTGAGGATTCGCTCTTCGACGTTGGGACGCGTTTCGAGCAGATGCCTGCGATACACACCCGCCAGCAACCCACATTCGATCGGCGGTGTTAACAGTTTCCCGTCCTTCTCTACAAACACGTTGCTGATGGCGCCCTCCGTGAGCTCCCCGCGCAAGTTGAAGAAAAGCACGTCGTCGAATCCCTCGCTCTGCGCCTGCTCAAAAGCCCGCGCATACAACTCGCGATGCGTAGTTTTGTGGAAGAGCATCGCATCGGCAGGGTCGGTGCGGTGGGGAGAAATGGAAACACGGCGCATGCGGTTTTGGTCAACCGGAGCCAACAACTGATGCGTGATCTGAACCCCTCCGTCGCCGTCGAGCAGCAGTCGCACTCGTTGCGCCGAGCCGGCCGCAAACTGTCGCGCATAGTTCTCGAGGGCCACGCGAACTTCATCGCGATCCGCGCTGAAATCGAAGTACTCCGCCGAGTCCGTCAACCGGTCGAGATGCAGCTCGAGCAACGGGAATCCATTCTCCCACCGCATCGTCTCAATCAACGCAAACTCTTCAGAAGCGTCGGCGAGCGCAGCGGTAAGGAACTCCGCTTTCAACAGTGACTCCCGGTACTCATCGGCCGCCACCGAGTCGATCACCACGCCGCTGCCGGTGCCCATGGTTCCTCCTCCGCCGTGCAACTCGAGGGTGCGAATGGCCACGTTGAACACCGTGCGCTTGGGCGAGAAAAAGCCGATCGCACCCGTGTAAACTCCGCGAGCGGCGCTCTCAAGCTCGGCGATCAACTGCATGGCCCGTACCTTGGGCGCGCCGGTAACCGACCCGCAGGGAAACAGCGCACGGAAGACCGCAGCGACGCCCGCGTCGTCGCACAACTCGGCCGCGACCGTCGAGGTCATCTGCCAAAGCGTGGGATAGCGTTCGACATGAAACAACTTTTCTGCCCGCACCGTACCGAATTTTGCCACGCGGCCCAGGTCGTTGCGCACGAGGTCGACAATCATCACATTTTCGCTGCGGTTCTTCGGGTCGGCCTTGAGCCACTCGGCGCGCTCGCGGTCTTCGCCGGTAGTGCGCCCGCGGCGTACGGTGCCCTTCATGGGCCGCGTGGTAATGCGGCGGCCGCCCCCGGCGCTCGTATCGATATTGAAGAAGAGCTCCGGCGAAAAGCTCAAAATCCTGTGCCCCGGTTCGGCGTGAACAAACGCACCGTAGCGAGCCGGCTGCCGCCTGCGCAGGCGCGCATAAAGCTCTGCCGCACTGCCCCGCACACTCACTCGCCATGGCGCGGTGAAATTCAATTGGTACACATCGCCCGCGCGAATCCACTCATGAATCGCGGCGATACGGCGCGAGTAGTCTTCTTCGCCGATGGTATATTCGGCCTCGATCCGCGAGCCCGATGGCAGATTCTCATCGAGCTCCGGTGCTGCTATTTGCGCGCGCAGCACATCCAGCCTGGCTTCAATCTCCCCCGGCAGCTCATCGATAAATTGGCCGGTTTCTCCGTCAATCCGATAGCCGTGCTCATAAATTCCAAACCAGGCCAGGGCGCCTGCACAACTGCTACGCTCTTCACCTTTGACGGCCGCCACGGCAGGCTCAAACCACGCGCCGCACTCGTAGGTGAAAAAGCCCGCGGCGCAACGGCCCGCGCCCAGCGCTGCTTCGATCGCTCCAAACAGCTCCGGCAGATCCGCAGCGCTCCGCGCTTCGCATACATGCAAAGGAGCCGTGAACAATTGCGTCCACGGCACCTCATCGGGTTGGTATTTTGCCTTCTGTGCGCCCTCGAGCAGCACGGTGGCCGGTCTTTCGTTCACCAGCGCGTAAATTTCCGCGGGAAGTGCGGAGCGGCGCGTCATTGGGGGGTCGCGGCGCCTGCTATTGAACCGTCAGCACCATGGTGGTTGTGTTGGAGATTGCCGTCACTCCATTGCTGGACTGCGCGGTGATGGTGACGGTGTACGTGCCGGCAGGCGTAGACGGAGTCGCACCGGGACCGTGATTCTTATAGTTGTAGAGAGGGTTGCAACCGGTCATGCTCAGGCTCACGACGATGCCCAGAAGCGCCATCAGCGCCAGGCGGTTGAGCCATGCACGGCGGCGCGCGCCGAAGGCCAAACCTCCCAGGCCAAGCACGCCGGGTATTAGAAACGCCCATGCAACGGTGTGCGCGTCTGCGCCGGGCCGCACATTCATTGAAGTACCATGGGACTTGCTTGCCGCCTCCGTTTCAAGCACCATGGAGCTGGTTGGCGGGCAGCTCGCAGCCGGCGATCCCGCGGTGCAGCTTGCAGGCGTAGTGGCCAGGATCTGCACACTTTCGGGCGTGAAGGTGCACGATGCCTCGTTGGGCAGGCCCGAGCACGAGAGTGTCACAAACAACGGCGCAGTGAGCGAAGCGTTGTTCTCAGGCGTAACCGTGATCAGCGCGGTTCCCGTGTCACCCGGGCTGAGCGTCATGGGAAAGCTCGTCGGCGTAACCGGCGCGATGCTCAGGTCAAAGCCGGGCTGATCGCTGGGAGTTCCAGAAGCTTCGGCCACAGGCGATGTTGAGCCCCGATGCGAGGCATCGCCCAGGTAGACGGCCTGGAGCTGGTGCCGGCCTGCAGAGAGAGTGACGGTGCTGCGTGCTTCGCCTGACGCGTCGAGCACAGCTTCGGCCCGGGTCAGGGTTCCGTCCTCAATGGCCACAACGCCGCCTGCAGGCTGGCCGTCGTCGCCGGTCACACTTACTCGAACGGCGGCCTGGGTGCGCCCGTTCTGGTCGCTGGTGGCCACGTTCAGCGTGGTAAAGGTGGAAATTGCCTGCGCAGACGCGGCAGCCGGCACCGCAGCCAGTGCCAGGCCCAGCCATGCAACCCCGTTTAGCCGCAGGATGCGGCTGCTCATATTTCTCACGTGCACCTGCTCCAAAATCGGCTCTCTTTCGCCCGCCAGGCGTGGCATTGAGTGAAGCTCCATTGTATCCGGCCAACCCTTCAAGCGGCCACCCATCAGGGCAAGATGGACCAGCCGGCAAGAGGCCGGGGCAATACGCCGGCTCACCATCTGTGGTTCCTTTATTGACGGTTCAGCCGCGTTTCCGTAAGTGATCGGCGGGTTGAGGGAACAGCAGGGCGGCTGCGCGAATTCGGCAGAGAGAAAAGTGGTATGCTTTTGCGCATCGCTAGTTCTTTATTCCTGCCGGCGATCGACCCGGCCGGCGGGTGGAACCTATGAAAACCTCCCCATACCATCGCTCCCCGTCAAGTCTTATTGCACTGAATCGAACACTCGGTGTGATCTGCCTGCTTTTGGTGTTGTTTGTGCATCCGGTTGCCGCGCAGAACCAGTCGCCGGCTCAGCCGTCAGGCCAGGCCCCGAAAAAACCCTCCTTCCCGGCCACCGTCCTGGTCTTCTGCGATCTGCCCTGCTCATGGTCGCTCGACGGCAAATCCCGGGGCGAGATCGACTCGGGCAACACGGGCAAAGCCGGAGTCCAGCTCGGCTCCCACCAGGTCGTGGCTCAGTCGCTTGACGGTCTCGATCAGGTTGAGAAGCAGGTCGTAATCAAGGAGAAGGGCGAGACCACAGTCCAGATCGAATTGCAGTCGCTCCGCGACTCGCGCGTGGCTCTCGAGCAACAGGCCAACGCGGCCCGCCCGGCCGAGCAGGCTTACGAGGACGCCCAGATGCTGAACGCGCAACAGGAATTCGACAAGGCTCGCCCGCTCTTCGAACAAGCCTGCAACGACGGCCATGCGAATGCCTGCGCCAGCCTCGGATATATGTACGACGCGGGCAAGGGTGGTTCCCAGGATTACCTCAAAGCGAGTGCTGCCTATCAAAAGGCGTGCGACGGCGGTGTTGTTGCAAGCTGCACCAGCCTGGGAATCCTTTACGAATATGGGCATGGCGTAACGCAGGATTACGGGAAGGCTCGCACCAATTACCAGAAGGGCTGCGACGGAGGATACCCCAGCGGCTGCAGTTATCTTGGCGATCTGTATCTGACCGGCCACGGAGGGCCCAAGGACATTGAACATGGCCGTCAGCTTTTGCAGAAGGGCTGCGACCTCGGCGATCAATGGGGCTGCGACGAGCTGAAGAAGAAGCCCTGACGCGAAGACCTCCCTGCGTGGGGCCGCGCTCCCTCAGTCCCTTTGCACCTCCGTCCCTGCCCCCGCCGCGCTATCCTTGTCTGTTTGAGGTTTCCTTCCATGCCTTCGACAGTTTCCACATCCTCGCGTCCGCAACTCGCCCACCTGACCACAATTCTCGACGAACTTCGCGCCAAGGGCACGCACTTCAACCTGCGCGTGCTCGACGACCAGCAAGCGCCTGTCTGCCACTACGACGGCAAAGAGGTCATCAACCTGGCCAGCAACAACTATCTCGGTCTGGCCAACCACCCCAGGCTCGTTGAGGCGGCCATCAAGGCCACGCGCGAGTTCGGCGTGGGCTCGGGTGCGGTACGCACCATCGCCGGTACCATGCGCATTCACATGGAGCTCGAGGAGAAGATTGCGCGCTTCAAAAACGTCGAGGCCTCGGTCGTTTTTCAAAGCGGCTTTGCGGCCAACGCCGGCACGGTCAGCGCCATTCTGGGCAAAGAAGACTTCATCCTCTCCGACGAGCTGAATCACGCCAGCATCATCGACGGAGCGCGGCTCTCCCGGGCCACCATCAAGGTCTTCCGGCACAAAGATGTGGCCCACTGCGAAGAATTGCTGCAACAGCTCGCCGATCAGCCCGGCCGCAAGCTCGTCATCACCGACGGCGTCTTCTCGATGGATGGCGACATCGGTCCCGTGGACAAGCTGGCCGCGCTGGCTGAAAAATACGGCGCCATCATGATGGTCGACGATGCACATGCCTCGGGCGTGCTGGGCCGCAACGGGCGCGGGTCGGTCGACCACTTTGGCATGCACGGCAAGGTGGACGTGCAGGTGGGTACGCTGTCAAAAGCTATCGGCGCGCTGGGCGGCTACGTCTGCGGAACGAAGGACCTGATCGATTATCTCTACCATCGCGCGCGGCCGTTTCT
>DATJSB010000091.1:0-10506 GCA_035504315.1 Occallatibacter sp. | reverse complement strand
AGCGGTCTTTGGAACCGCGGATGGTTTGGGTTCGAATCCCCCTCCCGGAGCCACATGATGAGCGGCTGTAGTCGAGCGGTAAGACGCTGCGTCGCCAGCGCGGAGATCGCCGGTTCAACTCCGGCCAGCCGCTCCATGATTTTGATTTCAGAAGTAGGTGTTTTGCTGGCGTGGCAGAGAGGGCAATGCACCTCACTCGTAACGAGGACGAAGCCGGTTCGATTCCGGCCGCCAGCTCCAAGATGCAAGAGAGGCTTTATGACGAGTGCAATGACAATGCCGGTATTAGTGCTCAATGCGAGCTATGAGCCCGTGAACATCACGCGCGCTCGCCGTGCCCTGGTGCTGCTCATCAAGGGCGTCGCTGTCATCGAGGAGGCCCACGACCGTTTTGTGCATGTCGGATTGCAGTTGCCTTGCGTCATTCGCCTGCGCCAGTATCGGCGCTTGCCGTCTCGGATCCAAACGCTGTCAAGGAAGAACATCCTCATCCGTGACGGGCACATTTGCCAGTATTGCGGCGGGAAGTTCCTGAGCAGTGAATTGGAACTGGAGCACGTGATTCCGCGTGCTCGGGGCGGACTGAGCACCTGGGAGAACCTGGTCGCCGCGTGCCGTGACTGCAATGCGCGCAAGGGAGATCGGACGCCAGCAGAAGCTGGAATGAAACTGTCCCGCCAGCCACGCCGCATGACGATTCATACTGCACGCGGTCTGATGCGGCAGACGGGAATCGCCGAGGAGAAGTGGAGGAAGTATCTGTACTACTGAATTCGGCCGACATAGCTCAATGCCAGAGTGTCACCTCGGTATGGCGAAGGATGCGGGTTAAGGCCCTGCTGCCGGCTCCAACAGGATTGCACCTGTAGCTCAAGTGGAAGAGCGGCCGATCTGTAATCGGTAGAATGGGTTTTCGAGTAACCCCGGGTGCTCCAACTGTGGCCGTGCCGACTATGGGAATGTCGGGCATGACTGTGACTCATGTCTCTTGTGGGTTCAACTCCCACCGGCCACCCCAATCGCCGGGGTAGAATTCCTCGGCACAGCTTCGAGCCTATAGCTCATTTAGTAGAGCGCCGCACTTGCAATGCGGAGGCGGTCGGGGCGGAGCCGACTAGGTCCACCAAAATTCGCCAGTCGCGTATGCGCGGTCGATACGCTCCGCTGAAAACGGAGAGAGCAGCGTTCAACTCGCTGGGCTGGCACCATCGGGGAATGGTGTAATGGCATGGCATCCGTGCCTTGGGAGCACGTGGTCTGAGTTCAATTCTCAGTTCCCCGACCAGTTTCACGAGCGTCCGTGCCAGAGAGGATTGATGGCCTTCGCTACGAACGAAGTGAACGCAGGTTCGAATCCTGCCGGGCGCTCCAAAGTTGTGCTATAGTTAGACTGGAAAGTAGTGACGGTGAATCGACGCAATGCTTAGGACCTTCAAACGCGACATAGTCAGAATGACCAGCAAGCGGGTCATTTGGGGAGTCGTGTCTTGAGGGTCTGAGTGCATTTTTGTGCTGCGCGCACCAGACCCGGCTTAGGCCGGGTTTTTTATTGCTCTTTGAAAATTAAGAACTGGTTTTGCGGGGGATTAGGCTAATTGGGCAAACCGCTCGCTTCCAGAGCGAGATTTGAGGGTTCGAATCCTTCATTCCCCGCCATAGGCTGCGAAGCTCATGCGGATGAGCGGGCGTCTCATAAGCGCAAGGTAGTCGGTTCGAATCTGACCGCAGCCACCAGATTGTGTGGACGTGTAGCTGCTGGCTGGCATGTAGCCGGCGCCCTATAAGCGCCAGACCGTGAGTTCGACTCTCACCACGTCCATCAAGCGGGTCACAGGTGTTGACGGCAGCATAGGCGGCTCTTAACCGCTCGGACGGGATTCGACTTCCCGGTGGCCCACCAACTTTCGGAGTCGTACTCGAATTGGCTGCAGAGACCTGACTTTTAATCAGGGGGAGAAATCCCAATGTGGGTTCAAGTCCCACCGGCTCCACCAATCGAGCGCCAGTGGCCGAGATGGATCAGGCACGGTACTTCTAATGCCGTCACACGCAGGTTCGAGTCCTGCCTGGCGCTCCAGATCATCGATGCCGCCCTAGCTCAATGCAGAGAGCGCATCGGTCCTAACGATGAGGATGCGGGTTGAAGTCCCGCGGGCGGCCCCAAAGTTGTGTTGTGAAATGCGCGTGAAGCTCAACGGATTGAGCGTCGGTGTCCGAAGCCGAAGGCTGTGGGTTCGAGCCCCACCACGCGCGCCATCGCCGGGTTAGTTCAACGGAAGAACGCTTGTCTTACAAGCAAGCTACGCGGGTTCGACTCCTGCACCCGGCACCAGTTCGGATGAGTATCCAGGGATAGCTCAGTTGGCAGAGCACGCGATCGATAATCGCGAGATCGTGGGTTCGACTCCCACTCCCTGGACCAGCTTTGAGCGGGCGTCGCCAAGCGGAAAGGCACTAGGCTTCCAACCTGGCATTGCGTGGGTTCGAATCCCACCGCCCGCTCCATCGCGAGGAACAGAGGCAGTCCTGCGCTGGTACGAGCAATCAGGCTTCACGACACAGCACGAATCTCAGTTGCGTTATGGACTTCGAAAAAGGCGACGGACTTTGAAGGACCCGCGGAGTGCGGGGGGCGGAGAGCAGCCACAAAACTCCCAAAACTTTCACAGCCTCTTACACTTCACACCCCGTCACCATACATAACACATTTATTATCAACGAGTTCTCTCTATGCGCAGCGGACTTAAAATCCGCAGGAGCTTACCCTCCGTGGGGGTTCAAGTCCCCCTCCGGGCACCATCGAAATTACGTATCTTAAACCATTTGAATGACATATTATTTGAATTCAAGATTGAGGCTGAAGGCTCGATTTTGATGCTTGGTGCATGTAGAGACTCGGGAAACAGCACCTACTCTTCACTTCCAGCCCCGCTCCCTCGATGAGTGGCTTGGCGATGATGCTTCCATCGAGAACGCAGTCGTCCGCCAGAGACAAAAAGACAGACTTCTACTCAGCGCGCAGGGCTACCAGCGGATCGACGCGCACCGCGCGGCGTGCAGGAAGATAGCACGCTATGGTCGCCATGATCGTAACCAGCGCCGTCGCTTCCAGGAATATGGCGGGATCTGTGCTGCTGACCCCATAAAGAAGGCTGGCCATGAGCCGTGTCATGAACAACGCACACAGCAGGCCGGCGCCGACGCCGAGAAGAGTGAGCGTTGTTGCCTGACGCACAAGCATGTACAGAATCGCATTGGGCGGAGCGCCAAAAGTCAGTCGCACGCCAACCTCCTGCGTTCGCTGGCCGACGTTATACGAGGTCACGCCGTGGATTCCAATCGCCGCCAGAACCAGGGCCACCAGAGCCAGAATGTCGAGCAGGATAAAGGCAATCCGGGGAGCCGAGGTGACATTCCCCATGATTTCCGCCATGGATCTAACTTCGAATACAGGCTGGTTCCGGTCCACGGACCAGATCGCGTTCCGAATTCCGGGAAGAATTGCGCCCTGCGGGAGTGCCGTGCGCACGACCATGCTCATGGTTTGGTCCGCCCCCTGCATATACGGAAAATAGATGGTGGCCTTGGGCGCCCCGCTCAGCGATGAGTCGCGCACCGCACCGACGATTCCGATGATCTCCCGGGGAATGCGTGAGCCGTACGGAAGGACGAAGTGTCTTCCTAAAGGGTTTTCCGTTCCAAAATACTCTCGCGCGAGAGTCTGATCGATGACGACCACTCGCGGATGCTTTGCGTCATCGCTCTCCGCGAAGCTCCTTCCCTGCAGCAAAGGAATCCGCATGGTTTGAAAGTACCCAGGGCTGATGTCCCGATAATCAGCAGAGGGTGTGACATCAGATCCCGGCTTCTCCTGGATGACGAAGGGCCCGCGGTCCATATCGTCCTGACTCAGGGGCACGATCTCGGTCAGAGCAGCCGATTGCACGCCGGGCACGCTGCGAACACGTTCCAGGAAGTCATGAAATGCTGTGCCTCGCTTCCCCGGGTCCCGATAAGGTGAACCGGCAGCATCCTCAGGCAGCTTGATCCTCAGGGTCAGAAGTCTGTTCGGTTCAAAGCCCGGATTGATGGACAATAAGCGCGAGAAGCTCTTGATCATCAGGGATGCACCCACCACCAGCACGAGCGCGAGCGCTCCCTCCACAACCACCAGGAGGGTGCGTGTTCCCCGTCCCCGCACTTCGCCGATCGTCCCGCGTCCTCCATTCTTCAGTGCGTCCTGCATATTGCCGCCAAACAGCCGGAGCGGAAGAATCAGCCCAAACAGGATCCCCGTCGCGAGCGATACAACCAGTGTGAATACGATCTCGCTCAGTCCGAGATGGACCGCCGGCAGCGTCACTTCATAGGCCGCATTGGGGACAGGGATCCGAGTTGGTCCATATCGGGCCCACAAATGCACGCTCCCCAGCGCCAGCAGCAGGCCGAGCATTCCCCCGAGGATCGCCAGCAGGGAACTTTCCACAAGAAATTGCCGAACGATCTGCTTTCGCGTGGCTCCGAGCGAGATGCGCACGGCTATTTCGTGGCGTCTGCTCATGCCGCGCGACAGCATCAGATTCGCGACATTCGCGCAGGCGAGGATCAGAATGAATCCCACCGCGCACTGCAGCACCAGCAATGCCGGCCGAATGTACTCCATGCGCACAGATTCCAGGGGTACCAGAACTGTGCCGAACCCCTTGCGGTCGGGCCGCCGTCGGGCGATGCGTGCCATCGTCTCGCTCATCTCGGCACCCGCCTGGCGGACGGTCACGTGCGGCCGCAGCCGGCCGAAGACACCAAGATCAGAATCGGCCCGGTGCAGCCATCCATCGTCAAAAGGAACCACCACGTCAACGGGGAATAGCTCATCGAAGGAAGCGGGCAACACACCGATGATGGTGTAGTCCTCACCGTTGAGCGTCATGCTCTGCCCGCAAACGGCTGGATTTCCCTGGTACTTCCGCTTCCAGTAGCGGTAACTCAGAATCGCCAGAGAGTGTGGCGCATTTCCCTCTTCAGGCAGAAATGTTCTTCCCGCCACGGGGACGATTCCGAAGAACTTTCCGAAATTGGTGGTGACGCGCAGTCCGGCCACCTGTTCCGGCTCCCCATTCCCTGTCACCGTACCAGTGCCGTGCTCGAAGAGAAAGAGATCCTCAAACGCGTGGGTTCTTTGCTCTCTCCAGTCGAGGTAGTCCTGCCCGCTTGGCCCAACGCGGCTCAACCCCGCTCCTGGATTGCTGTCCCAGATCACAACCAGGCGGCTGGCAGCGCGTACCGGCAAGGGAAGCAGAAGAATTCCGCGCACCAGGGCAAACAAAGCGGTATTCGCCCCGATGCCCAGCGCCAGAGTGACGACTACGGCGGCGGTGAATGCCGGCGACTTCTTCAGAATCCGCAACCCAAACCGTACGTCCCGCAAGAGCGTTTCCGCCCAGCCCCAGCCCTGGGCCGCATGCGATTCTTCCCGGTAGTGTTCGAACCCGCCAAATTCAATGCGCGCCTGCCGCTCTGCCTGGCTGCGCGTAAGGCCGCTGCGTTCGAGGTCGTCCGCTCGATGCTGGAGGTGGTCTCGCAGTTCTTCTTCGAGCTCGTCCCTTATTGCCGAACGGTGCACAAGGGCGGACCAGCTGGCTCGCATCGCGTCGAGAAGTCTCATGACTCTTCCGGTTGCGCGGAGAGCGCACTGGCAATGGCGGCTGCCAGCCGACTCCAGCTTTCTGTTTCGTCCCGCAGTCGTTTTCGTCCCGCAGCCGTCAGTTCGTAGAACTTGGCCCGTCGATTCGCATCGGAAACGCCCCATTTCGTCTTCAGGAGCCCCTGACGAACTAATCGAAACAGTCCCGGGTACAGTGCGCCCTGCTCGACCATCAGAGCCTGTCCTGAAATCTGAGCGATGCGCAGCAGGATGCCATATCCGTGTAAAGGTCCGAGCGAGACCGCCCGCAGGATGAGCAGATCGAGAGTTCCCGGAAGAAGGTGAGCCTGGTCGGGCATGCCGAATCTCTCCTAAACAAATTAGGACTCTACAGGCTCTCTCCTAAACTGTCAAGGACAGCGGACGTTCCTCGCTTTTGCGTGGTCGAATAGGCTCCGAATGTGCGAGGCGGGGCGCCCCGTAGTCATGCAGGCCCCGCCGGGGGAATCACACACTGGGCATACTAGCGGGAGTCGACAGCCTAACGCTGGAATGCTGGATACACCAGGCGATTCCTGACGACCGTGGGCCCAGGGGAGGCATCGAACGCCTGGAATCCGCTCAGGCCTGTTCGATGCATCCATTCGAGATCCAGCTTGATTCCTTCTCTCGTAACGTTGCCGTCCAACCAGTGCCACCAGACAGGCGGACGCGCAGCTTCCGGCGGATTCTCAAATCCCTGGCGTAATGCATCATTCGTCGTTCGCGCGCCGCCGAGGACCGCGCTCAAAAATCGGAATCTCCGGAAGGCCTGCCTCGAGAACGGAGAGTCGTAAACCTGGGCGGCATCGGTAAGCAGGCAGAAGGCGGTTCACGCGCGGTATACCCACGTTCAGCGACATCGTCGCCAACCCTGTCCCCGAACATAGTTCCTCGCGGCTCTTTTCTCACTTCACCCGCTCTCGTGCGAACGTCTCAATTGTGGTCGGTCCGTGGAATTCCTCGGCCCCCGGGTTACCGAAGTGGATCCAGCCTGAGTTGAAACTCTTCACCATTTCGATGTAGAGCCCGGTCCGGTCCGCCGGCATGCCGATCGATTCCAGCACGCTCTGCCAGGCCGCCTCGGGCACCTGCACGGCCTTTACTTCGCGGCCCAGCGCCCTGGCGAACGCCGTCGCAGTCTCGTGCAAGTCCGTTCCACCTTTGGGACCGCTGACCTCCAGCACACGCTCGCCGTTCCAACTCTCCTGTAACACGCGGGCGCCGGCCAGGCCGATGTCCTGCGTGGCCACCAGCGGGAATTTGCGCTCCAGCGGCCCATAGAAGAAGGGCATCTCCCCTGTGGCGCGAATGCGGTCCAGCGCTCCCAGCCAATTCTCCATGAAACTGCCCGCGCGCAGATAGGCCACGGGAATCGGCAGGGTGCGCGTTGCCTCTTCGAGCAGGTGCGTCGATGTGATCAGTCCCAGGCCACTCGGTTGCTCCGAACCGATGGAAGAAAGAAACACGGCCTTGCCGGGTTTCGCCTGCGCCAGAGCCTTGCTGATCGCCGCGATGGTGCGCTTCTGGTCCGGCAGCCCCGGAGCCGGCGCAAAGTCTGGGGGAATCATCGCAAATACACCTTCCGCCCCGGTGAACGCTCTTGTGAGCCCCGCTGCATCGTCATATGCCGACTGCACCAACTCCACGCCTCGCTGGGCCCAGGCCTTTGCCGTCTCCGGATTCCGCACTACGCCGCGAACCGCTTTGCCCGCTGCCAGCAGATTCTCTGCTACCGCGCCGCCCACGTTGCCTGTAATTCCCATTACCGTAAACATGCCGTTTCGCCTCCTGTGCAAGTAGATACCTGGATTTCTAAGTGGATGCAAGTTTTTGCTTGGATTCGTGTTTCTCTGCGAAACTCATGCTGTGGCCGTCTTCGATCCAAACCGCAAGCGCAACGCGCGCGGCGAGCAGCGCCAGCGCGCTCTCCTGCGCGCAGCCGCCTCCGTCTTCGGCCGCCTCGGATATCACCAGACCACGACCAATGCAATCGCCAGGGAGGCGGGCGTGTCTCCCGCCACCCTCTACCAGTTTTTCCCCAACAAGGATGCCATCGCCAGCGCGCTGGCCTCGACTTACGCTCGCGAGATGGCCGAAGCGGAACGGGTGATCGACTCCGAAGGTGCCCTGAGCTTCACAGAAGCCATTCAGGAACTGCTCACTTTTTGTATGAAGTTCAATCGGAAACATCCGGAGTTCCACTCTCTGGTGATCGATGCACCGCTCTCGCCAGCCGCGCGCGAGGAAAAGCAGGCCCTTGGCCAGACATTCGTGGACTTCATTGCCGGTCGCCTTCGGCGTGAACTACCCAGGCTCTCGCTTTCCGAAGCGACCCACCACGGGCAGGTGGCACTTATGATCTTCCGCGGGATTCTCGAAGAGCTCACCACTGCGCCGCCGAGCGCGCGTCCCCGCCTGCAGCAGGCCATGCGCGATGCCGTTCTGCGCTACCTCAATCCGGTGCTCACGGATACGAAGAGGGGTCTGCCCGGAAGCAGATAATCCCAGAATCAGACTTGAGCAGGACTGACGACCAGTTCCCGCGGTCTCTCAATGAGCCCATCACCGCCGAGTCGCTCCTCGACTGCGTTCTGGCCGAATGATCCGCATCCAGATTCAAGGGCTGGACAATCTCCGGACCGGTCGGCCGGCTTCGCTACTCGTACCGAAGCGCCTCAGTAGGATGCAGCCCAGCGGCTCGCCTTGCCGCCAACCAGCAAGCTATCGCGGAGCACAGGATCAGAAGGAGAGCCGCTTCCACGGTGTTTCCCCACCCACTGCTCCGGCTGTTCATCCAGACTGCCATGGTCCTGCCCAGCGCAACGTCCACTGCGGCTCCAACTGCGGTCCCCAGTAGAACGCCGATCGCGGCGGCCCGTACCGCGACCCATAGAATATGTCTGCGCGACGCCCCCAGCGCCAGGCGCACCCCAAACTCCGCCGTTCGCTGCGTCACGGTCCAGGCCACCACACTGAACAGGCCAACGAGAGCCAAAACCAGCGCCAGTCCGGAAAAGAAGCCGAAGAGAATGGAGAACAGCCGCTCCCGACTCCATAAGGCATCGCGTTCGATCGCCGTCTCCAGGTCTTCGCTCCCGTTGCCGACCTGCTCATCGGACTCTACCGAAGCCACCGCCTTACGAATCGCATGCAGGTAGGCCATCGGCTCGCCCTGGGTGCGGATTACATATTGCGCATACGGTGCCAGGAAGGTTGAGAACGGCACGTACACCGCAGGGATCACAGGCCGGTCCACGCCGTCATTCCGCGCATCGCCGATGACGCCTACGATCTGCCGCCATCCGGCGCTCTCGGCCGAAGCCGCCACCAGTGGCGCATGGGACGCCAGATCCGGCATCCGCACCTGCTGTCCAACCGCCGCCCTTCCACGCAGGTACTGCCGTGCGAAGGCGGCGTTGACCACGGCCACGCCATCGCCGCGCGTATTCTCCGCCTCATCCCAGACACGCCCCTGCAGCAGAGGAATTCCGAGCGTCGCAAAGTATCCCGGGCTCACAAACTCCACTCGCACATTGGGGCCACCGTCGGGCAGGGCCGGCTGGTCTTCCACCTGGAACTTATACTCCTGGCCGCTGTAAGGAGGCGTCGCGTCGTTGCTCACCGCCACCGAGAGCACCCCGGGCACCGCCGCAATCTTCTGCCGCACCCGCTCGACGAAGGCCACGCGTTTTTCCAGCGGGCTGATTCCACCCCAGTCCTTCGGGTTCTCGTAGTGCATCAGAATGCCCGCCGACAGGACGTTCTTCGGCTGGTAGCCCAGAGGCGCGTGCATTACCGCGAGAAAACCCTGCGCGGCCATCCCGGCAGTCGCCAGCAGCAGCAGCGTCAGAGCGATCTGCGCAGCGATCAGCGTTTGCAGGCGCCGGCCCGCACCTCGGCCGACGATTCTTCGCCCGCTGTGCAGGGCTCGGCCTGCCGCATCTACCTGCGAGAGTCGCCACGCCGGCGTCAGCCCGAAGAGCAGCCCCGTCAGCAGCGCCAGCCCCACAGAAAAACCGAGCACCGGCAGATTCACTCGGATTACCGACTCCGGGGGAAACACGTTCCTCTCCAGGTCCAGCGACAGCCGTGCCAGCCAGTACGAGGCCGCGACACCCAGCGCCGCTCCGGCTCCGGAAATTGTCATCGCTTCTACCAGCAGCTGCCGCGCGATCCGCCACCGGCTGGCCCCCAGCGCGCTGCGCACCGCAAGTTCCTGCTGCCGCGCTGTCCCCCGTGCCAGCAGCAGGATCGAGCAGTTCGCGCACCCAATCAGCAGCAGCACCACCACACCCGCCAGCAGCAAATCGAGCGCCCGCCCGGTGCTTTGTGCATATGGAGCAATAATCGGCTGCAACCCCAGATGGAATTTCTCGGGATACACCCTCGGATTCTGCCGCGCAAAGGCATGTACCAGAGGGTCGAGTTCCGCACTCCCCTCCGCAGGCGTTACGCCGGCCTTCAGCTTGACCCACGGGATGAAGAACCGCGGCCCCGCCGCAGTCTCGCGCAGAGTGCTCCCCGGCAAATACACATCGCCCACGCCCGTTGTGTCATCGAAGGCGAAGCTGCGCGGCATCACCCCCACAATCGTGTACACCACATGATCCAGTTCGATCGTTTTGCCGATCACACTCCGCGCGCCAGCAAAATGCTGCTGCCAAAACCGATAGTTCAGGACCGCCACCGGCTGTCCCCCACCGGCGGCATCGCTCGGCTCGATCGTTCGTCCCAGCAACGGACGCACTCCAAAAAACTGGCCGGCATTTTCCGTCAGGTACACCGCCAGCGCATCTTCCGGCAGCCCTTCGCCCGTCAGC